>URTQ01000127.1 GCA_900550855.1 uncultured Eubacteriales bacterium | reverse complement strand
AATAGATGCGGAGGGGGAACGGCGGTGGGGGAAACACGTGAGGAAGGGGGGGTAATTTTTGTGTTTTGCATTCGGCGCAAATTTATTCATTAAAAAAAACGGCGCATATCGCGCCGTTTTTTATCATTATCGTTATTTCGTATACAAGTCCAACTCGTCTTCGACGTACTGGAATTTTTTGACTTTCGGATTGTTTATCATCTCGCCGCGCAATGCCACCGCTTTGGGATTGCGCAACGCTTCGAGGTTTTCAAGCGGATTGCCGTCTACAACCATAAAGTCTGCGGATTTGCCTTCCTCGATTGTGCCTGTTTCGTTGTCTATACCTGCAATCTTTGCGTTGACTTCGGTTGCGGTGTGAATTGCAAATTCGTTGCTCACGCCGAGATATTTTTGGAAGTAGCGAAGTTCGCGCCACATATCGTAGTGTGTGACGAACGGGCAAGCCGTGTCAGTGCCGAGTCCGACGGGAATGTCGTTTTCAAGGCATTTTCTTGCGCAGTCGAGCATACCCTCGAACACCACTTTGCCGTTGACCTTGTGAAGCGGCGTGCCGCCCGATACCGAGAGGTCGAACATACAGAGGGGAATCGTGGGGGATATGGTCAAAACGTGCGCAGAGCCGTTTTGCTTGAACAACTCGATTTCGTGTTCGCCGACGTTTGCGCCGTGTTCGATTGTGTCCACGCCGCCTTCGAGCGCGACCGTTACGCCAAGCGGACTTTCGACGTGCGCCGCAACCTTAAATCCGAGTTTGTGCGCCTCGTCGCAGCACGCTTTGACGATTTCGGGGGACATACGCAACACACCGGGTTCGCCCTCTTTCTTTGCGTCAAGAACGCCGCCCGTAATCATAAGTTTGATAAGGTCTGGATTAGTTTTTGCAATCTCGCGGACGTAGCGTCTGCCGTCTTCGGGGTCTTTCGCCTCGTACGCCAACAAGCCTGCCATATGCCCGTCTTTGACGGATACCGCCATATTCGACGCAAGCACTCTCGGCGCTTTCAACTTGCCCTTTGCGCCGTTGTCGCGAATTCTCGAATCGATGTCGTCGAGTCCGCCTACCGTACGAATTGTCGTTACGCCCGACATAAGTTCGACTTTGGCGTAATTTGCGCACATACGGTACACGATATACTTCGTCAGCGCGTGATTCATAAGCATACGCACGGTTTTCTTGTTCTGCTTTTTCGTGTCTTTCGGCATACCCGAACCGGGAAGGTGGACGTGCAGGTTGATAAGACCGGGAAGAAGATATTTTCCGTTCAAATCCACCACTTTCAAACCGTCGATTGCCGCCTTGTAGCTCGTGATTTTTGCGATTTTTCCGTTTTCGACGACAATGTATTTGCCGCTTTGAACGCCGTCGTTCAATTTGCCCGAAATTATGTTCGCGTTTGCGATTGCGTATTTTTTCATATTGCCGTTCCTCTATATAATGATTAATATTGTTATATAATTTATGATATATAATTATACGACGATTTTCCCGTCCGTCAAGCAATAGAGCGTATACGATTTTCACAACGAAAGGGATATTCGGCATTAATCTTCGCAATATTTCCTTTTTCTTTTCGTTAGAGTGTGGTAATATATACCAATCAAGTCATACGGCAGGTTTTATATGAAATCGTATCAGGATATAAACGCGCAGACGATAGACAAATGGGTCGAAGAAGGTTGGGAATGGGGCAATCCTATCTCTCACGACGAGTTTGAAAGCGCAAAAAAAGGTTCGTGGAACGTGAAACTTACCCCTGTCAGATTCGTTCCGCACGAATGGTTTGTCGACGTAAAAGGCAAGCGTATTCTTGGACTTGCGTCGGGCGGCGGACAGCAAATGCCGATATTCGCAGCTCTTGGCGCAGAGTGTACGGTTCTCGACTATTCCGAAAAACAGATTGAATCCGAGCGAATCGTTGCGGACAGAGAAGGTTATGAGATAACGATAATCCGCGCCGATATGACCAAAAGACTTCCGTTTGGCGACGATACGTTCGATTTGATTTTTCACCCCGTGTCAAACTGCTACGTCGAAGAAGTGTTGCCCATTTGGAAAGAATGTTATCGCGTGTTGAAAAAAGGCGGTAGATTGCTTTCGGGTTTGGACAACGGCTTCAACTACGTTTTTGACGACGATGAAACGACGGTTTGCAATTCGTTGCCGTTCAATCCGCTCAAAAACGACGAACAAATGCGCTGTTTGAAACAAAACGACGACGGAATCCAGTTTTCGCACACGGCAGAGGAACAGTTGACGGGGCAACTTCGAGCGGGCTTTCGCCTTGCGGATTTGTATGAAGACACCAACGGCGGCGGAAATCTTCACGAACATAACGTCCCGACTTACTGGGCAACGCTTGCAATAAAAGACTGATTGCTTGCACAACGGCAAATAATCGACGCGATTCGCATTGCTTTTGGGTATTCCCGCGCGACATTGTCAACAATAATGCTGTTGTGGTGCAAAATCTGTTGCAAAAATAAATTATTTATAATATAATTACCACGCTGACAAATTGATACGGAAGTGTATCGAAGTGGTCAAGGCAATACGCACAGCGTGCCTTGAATGCCCACTTCCTAACACTCACAGTCAGTTCAATACGGAAGTGTATCGAAGTGGTCATAACGGCCCGCACTCGAAATGCGGTAACGGGGTAACTCGTTCGTGGGTTCGAATCCCACCGCTTCCGCCATCTGCATAGGACTTGAAATCTGATAACTTTTCAGACGGAAAGTTCGGATAAAACGCTCAACTCATAGTCATTTTCGACTTGGTTGGGTGTTTTATTTTTCAAGCTTAAATGTGGCCTATAATCGTTGTAGTAATCCATATACTCCTTAACCGATTCCTGTAATTCTTCAAAAAATTCATAGTCGTTATGATTTATCTCTTCTCGTTTGAAACTTGAGAAGAAAGATTCGATAACCGCATTGTCATATGGGTTTGCTTTTCTTGAAAATGATTGCTTGACTTTTAAGGTTTTAAGCAAATTCCTGTATTCGCAACTTATGTAATTTGCGCCTTGATCGCTATGAAAGCATAATCCGGCAGGGCGGTTTCGTTCTTCAAAAGCATCTTTGAAAGTATTGACCGTTAGGTTGCTATTGTTTTGAGCGGATAATCTATAAGCAACGACTTTCCTTGAAAACAAGTCTATAACAACGCACAAATAAAACTTGTTGTTTTTTATGAAGATGGTGGTTACGTCTCCAACCCAAAACTTATTCGGTTCGCTTTGTTCAAAATGACGGTTAAGATAGTTTTTACAAGATGCTAATTTGCCTTGCTTTTTTTCAAACGTTCTCTTTTTACATTGTTTGCTTTTTATGCCCATTTGCTTCATTAAGTTTGACACTTTTTCCTTTGTCGTTTTAATCCCGAGTTCCGATAATTTTGTCGCTATTTTGGGCGCACAGAATCTTTGTCCCGATTCGTTAAAGATTTTGATGATTTCTTCTTTTAAGTATTCATCTCTAATCTGATTCTGAGTGGTGTCAACTCTTCGAAGATGATAGTTGTAAAATGTTCCGACGGGCAAGTCCAGTACTCGACACATTTCTTTTATCGGGAATTTGTCAATAAGACGCTCAATCGCTTCCTCTTTTTGTTTCCGTGGAGAATCTGCAAAGCAATGAGAGAGTTTTATGATTTCAAGTTCTCTTGAAATTTTATCAAACCTTTTTTGCAATTCTTTGTTAAGAATTTATGACTTTTGCAAAACGCAGCGTGTATGCGTCCATTATTTTTCAAAAGCGGCCGCTGCAATCCGGTTCTGCCCGCCCGCAAAAGCAAAAATCTCCTGTACGCATCGGGCATCCCACCCAATAAATACAGGAGATTTATCGCTTTGAATTCAAGCTATTTATCGGCCTGATTCCATACGTCCATACCTATTTTCACGATGTTTATCGGCATAGAAGCCTAAATATGGAAATTCATGGAATCAAAAGTCGCGAAATATCGTCACTCATTCACCCGACCCTCTGCCGCTTATCCA
>URTQ01000126.1 GCA_900550855.1 uncultured Eubacteriales bacterium | reverse complement strand
CATAGGCGTACACGATTTTGAGGCAAGCCGTGCCTGACGAAGTTAGGCGCTGTTTGAATTTGTTATTCGAGTTCGAATGCGCCGGTGTAAAGCTGATAATACCTACCCCTCTGCGCTATCAACTGCTCGTGATTGCCGCGCTCGATAATCTCGCCGTGTTCGAGAACGCAAATCATATCGGAATTGCGGACGGTGGACAAGCGGTGAGCGATGACAAAGACGGTGCGACCTTGCATAAGTTTGTCCATACCCTGCTCGATGAGTTTTTCGGTGCGGGTGTCGATGGAACTGGTCGCTTCGTCGAGGATGAGGACGGGCGGATTTGCGACAGCGGCGCGCGCGATTGCGAGAAGTTGGCGTTGACCTTGCGAGAGGTTTTCGCCGTCGCCGGTTAGCATAGTGTCGTAACCGTCGGGCAAATGGCGAATGAAATAGTCGGCATTTGCGAGTTTTGCGGCGTTTTCGACTTCCTCATCGGTGGCGTCGGGCTTGCCGAAGCGAATGTTGTCGGCAACCGTACCCGTAAAGAGATGTGTGTCTTGAAGCACCATTGCCATAGAGCGACGCAAATCGTCTTTCTTTATCTTTGTGATATTGATATTGTCGTATCTTATCTTGCCCTCGTCGATGTCGTAGAAGCGGTTGATGAGGTTGGTTATCGTGGTCTTGCCTGCGCCGGTAGAGCCGACGAGCGCGACTTTTTGACCGGGCAACGCTTCCATAGTGACGTGTTTAAGCACGGTTTTTTCGGGAACGTAGCCGAAAGATACGTCCTCGAACTCGACTTCGCCCTTCCACTTGACGTAAGTGGTGGTGTCGTCGGCTTTGTGGTAGTGTTTCCACGCCCACTCGCCCGTATATTCGTCGGTTTCGACGATATTGCCGTTTTCGTCCTCTTTGGCGTTGACGAGAGTGACGTAGCCTTCGTCCTGTTCGGGTTGCTGGTCGATAAGCTCGAAGATACGTTCCGCGCCTGCAAGAGCCATAAGGATGCCGTTCATTTGTTGCGCTATCTGCGAGAGCGGATTGCTGAACTGGCGCGAGAATTGCATAAACGACACAAGACCGCCCCAAGTCATACCGCCGAATCCGCTGATTGCCATAATCGTGCCGACGATTGCGGTTGCGGCATAGGAAACATAGGACAAGTTGCCCATAATCGGGAACAATATATTCGCGTACTTATGCGCCTTGTTCGAGTGGTAGCACAAATCCTCGTTGAACTTGTCGAAGTCGATTTTTTCTTCTTCCTCGTGGCAGAATACTTTGACGACTTTTAGGCCGTCGACGTGTTCCTCGATAAATCCGTTGATTGCGCCCGTCTGGCGTTGTTGACCGACGAAGTGCTTTCCGCTCTTGCCTGCGATAAACTTCATTATGAACAGCATAATGACGAGCATACCCACCGAGCAAAGCGTAAGCAAAGGCGAAACAAGCATCATCGCAACGAACATACCCAAGACGGTGAGCAAGTTGCTTATGAGGTTGGGAATACCGTTCGAGAGCAACTCTCTTAAAGTGTCGGTATCGTTGGTGTAAAGGCTCATTATGTCGCCGTGCGTGTGCGTATCGAAGTATCTGACGGGCAGTTTTTCCATCTTGACGAACATCTCGTCGCGCACGTTTTGAAGGGTTTGAGTGGTGACTCTAACGAGGATGTAGTTGTAAAGATAATGAAGTCCCGCGCCGACGACGTACATAGCCGCCATAACGCCGATTATGCCGCCGAAGTTTTGGATTGTGACTTCCGCCGCCCTTGCGATTATATCGGGATTGGACGTGACGTATACGCCGTGCGAGTACGCAAGCGGTAAAATGTAGTTGTTGACGACCACCGAGCCAAGCATAAACGTACCTGCGATGTTGCAAAGCACGTTTGCAATCATACAGATAAGCGCGCCGATAAGTTGACCTTTGAACGGCTTCCAGTAGCCGAGAATACGTTTGAAAGTCTGAATCGGGTTTTTCGCCCTGTACTTGTTTTGTTGAGGCGCGGCATTGACGCTTTGTTTTTTATTCTTACGCATTGACGCTCACCTCCTCGTCGCTTCCTTTCTTTTGAGAATTGTATACGTCCTGATAGATTTCGTTCGTTGCGAGCAATTCCTCGTGCGAGCCGATTGCGTCAATCTTGCCGTCGTTCATAACGATTATTCTGTCCGCGTTTTCGACGGAAGAAATACGTTGAGCGATGATAAGCACGGTCGTATCGCCGAACTCGTTTTTAAGACCAGACCTTATAGCCGCGTCGGTTGCGGTATCGACAGCGGACGTCGAGTCGTCCATAATCATAATTTTGGGGTGTTTCAAGAGCGCGCGGGCAATGCAAAGACGTTGCTTTTGACCGCCCGACACGTTGACGCCGCCCTGTCCGAGTTCGGTGTCGTAGCCGTTGGGGAAAGACATAATGAAGTCGTGCGCTTGCGCCGCTTTTGCCGCGTGTACGATTTCCTCGTCGGTGGCGAACTTGTTGCCCCACATAAGATTTTGCTTGATAGTGCCGCTGAAAAGCACGTTCTTTTGAAGCACCATAGCGACGGAATCTCTGAGTTTTTCGAGTTTGTAGTCCTTGACGTTTACGCCGCCCACCTTGACTTCGCCGTCAAGCACGTCGTAGAGTCTGGGAATCAACTGCACGAGAGTGGATTTTGCCGAGCCCGTGCCGCCGATAATGCCTATCGTTTCGCCGCTCTTGATATGCAAATCGATGTTTTCGAGGTTGAGAACGTCGTGGGATTTCGAATAGGAAAAGTCAACGTTGTCAAAGTCGATACTGCCGTCTTTGACTTCGATGTCCTGAGCATTTTCGCCGTCCTCGATGTCGATTTTCTCGTCGAGAATTTCAACGATACGGTCAAGCGAAGCGCGCGACATAACGATGTTCATAAAGCCCATCGCAACCATAATGAGCGACATAAGGATTTGCATTATGTAACTCAAAAACGCCGTGAAGTCGCCGAGTTGCATTTTGCCCACGATTATGTCGTTGCCGCCGAACCACGCAACGCAGATAATGCACGCGTAGATGACGATTTGCATAAACGGGAACGCGATAACGATGATTTTTTCCGCCGAGAATTGAAGTTTTTGAACGGAAGAACTCACCTTTTTGAACTTGTCGATTTCGCTGTCCTCTCTCACGAACGCCTTGACCGCGCGGATACCGATGAGGTTTTCCTGCGTGGACTCGTTCATACTGTCGTACTTTCTGAGCATTTTCTCGAAGCGCGGGAAAACGATTTTCGTGCCGACGATGAGCGCAACGATCAAAACGGGTATCGCCGCCGCGAAAATGAGGGACAAAACGGGGCTTATCGAGATTGACATAATCATTGCCAACACGAGCATTATGGGCGAGCGCACGAGCATACGAATGATGATTTGAAACGCCATTTGCATATTCGTGACATCCGTCGTGAGCCTTGTGACGAGGCTTGCGGTGTTGAATCTGTCAAGGTTTGCAAACGAGAAATTCTCTATCTTGTAGAACATCTTTTTGCGCAGATTCTTTGCAAAACCTGTGGAAGCGGTTGCGGCGAGTTTGCCCGACATCGTGCCGAAAAACAGCGATATGAGAGCCATCGCAACCATCATCGCGCCGCAAGTGACGATAAACCAAATGCGGTCGTTCATCGTAAAGAGCGCAAAACCTTTCTTTCCGAGTTGAAGCGTAAAGGTAAACGAGGTCGCGTTTTCAACCATACCGACGTTTACTATTTGCGCCATAATGAGAGGTATGAAAATTTCAAACAATACTTCGAGCGCGATCAAAACGGACGTGAAAATCGCAGGCACTTTGTACTCGCCCACGCAACTCGCCAGTTTTTTGAACCCGCCCTTAGAACGGGGTGCTTTTTTATTGTCTTCTAACATAATCACCTTAATGTCGCCGGATGCGACGATGAAAAATTCGCAAAAAGCGGAAACGTTTTCATCGACCTTAAATTTGTCGGTCAATATTCTATTTACAATTTATTAAAAAAAATGTCAACAAATTATTAAAA
>URTQ01000125.1 GCA_900550855.1 uncultured Eubacteriales bacterium | reverse complement strand
GATAGTCGGTGCGGGCGATGGTGAGGGGCGTTACACTGACGTAGCCGTCAATCGTGGCGTCGCTGTCAATCGTCAAATCGTGATTGTTTTGATGTATGCAATGTCCTTCTTGTCGCCACGTTCCGTCGCCCAAATCGATGAAATCGTCGGTGAAGTACGCGCCGCCTTGCTTCGTGAGCAAAATGGATTTAGCGTTTTTGGGAATATTTACGTTGAATATGTTGCCGTAGGCAAAGAGGTTGTATTTTTGCACGAAATCATACACGCTGTCGAGCCACTTTGCCGCGTCGTTGAAAGAGTGCGTATGCGTGGAAAGCGCAAGCGCTTTCAGACCTCTCGTGCAAGCCTCGAAAATCGCGCCGTTGGTTGCCGAATACATTATGTCCTCGCCAAGATTGAGCCCTTTGTTTATTCCCGAAATCACGAGGTCGTAACTTTCGTGAAGTCCGAGAGTGGCAAAGCGCACGCAATCGGCGGGGGAACTGTCCACGCTGAACGCGCGAACGCCGTCCATATAGTCCACTCTTTTTACCTCGAAGGGATTGTGAATGTCAATGGAATGACTTTTTCCGCTTTGCTCGAATTTCGGGGCGGAAACGGTTACGTCGCCGAGTTTCGTTGCCCATTTTGCGACGATTGCCAAGCCTTCGGATTGTATTCCGTCATCGTTTGTAATAAGTATTTTCATAGCCAACCCGTATTGTTTTCTTTGTAGTTTTTGACAAGTTCGTCCGCGTCGGAAAGCATCTGCTTCATTTCTTTTTTGCTATGCACGGTTGCGCCGCTCGCTTTGTCGTGTCCGCCACCGCCGTACTTTTCGGCAAGGGCGTTGATTGTGACGAATCTCGAACGCAAGCGCACTCTTATGCTTCCGCTCGCATTTTGTATGAACGCAAGCCACACGATTGCGCCTTTTATGCCGTCGAGGTAGGACACGACGTTGCTTGCCTGCTCGTTTGAGAGTTTGAATTTCTTTTGCATAGACTTGTCGACGTAGATGTACGCAACGCCGTTTTTGGATATTTTCATTTTTTTGTAGACGTATGCCTCGAACTTGAACACGTCGAATTCGTCGAGATTGAGGTTCGAGTAAATCCATTCGGTGTTTATTCCAACGTCCAAAAGCGCGGCGGCTCTGCGCATGGTGTCGCCGTCAACCGAACTGAATTTGAATCTGCCGCTGTCGGTGACCATACCGGTGAAAATGCAGGTGGCGGCTTCTTCGTCGATTTTGAGTTCGTCTTTGAACGTGAGCCAGAAGTCCGCAATCATTTCGCAAAGGGACGACCTTTCTTCCTCGACCCAACTCAAATCGCCGTAGGGTTTTACGTCGATATGGTGGTCGATTTTGATAAGTTCCTTGCCGAGCGCGTATTTTTTGTTGGAAATACGGTCGGTAGTTGCGGTGTCGCAGACGATTACGAGCGCGTCGGCGTACTTTTCGTCGTCGATAGGCGCATCCTCGCCGCCCAAAAACGCGAGGTATTGCGAACTGTCCTCGTTGAGAACGTACACTTCTTTTTGAGGGAAGGAAAGTTTGAGGATTTTGGCAAGACCTTTGGTCGAGCCTATGGCGTCGCCGTCGGGGCGGAAGTGCCTCGTGATTACGATTCTGTCGTATTGTTTGATTTTGTCGAGTATTTTCTTTTTAATTTCAAAATTGTCCGTCATATTCTTTCACCTTTTCTTACGAGTGCGTTGAGTTCTTCGAGCACTTGCATTGCTTCTTGTCTGTCTTTTAGGGTTGCGCCGCTTGCTTTAAGGTGTCCGCCACCGCCGTGAGCGACTGCGATTTGATTTATATTGAGGTTTTTCGAGCGAATCTCGCACAATACGCCTTGTTCGCATTCGGTGAAGTTCACCCACGCGTCCACGCCTTTCAAGTCGCCCATAGTGTTGACGAATCCGCGCGATATGCTTTGCGCTTCCATATCGAGTTCGCGAACGCGTTGCGCGTCCGAATAGGAATACGCCACGTTGTCGGGGGTAAACTGTATGGAAAGCACGAATTGCGCGCGCTTTTTGACGTTTTCGTATGTGTCGACGTACAAATTGGAATAGATGTCGGCGGGGTTGAATCCCTTTTCGAGCAGAAAACTCGCCAGAGCGAGAGTGCGAGGCGACGTAGCGTCGTAATAAAATCTTCCGCTGTCCGTCACAATGCCCGTATATAAGGCTTGTGCGGCGCGAGAATCAATCGTAAGCCCCCATTCGCGAATCAGATACGTCACGAGTCCGCAACAACTCTCGAAACTCGTGTCGTCGATGTCGATGTCCGCAATGTCTTCGACGAAAATATGATGGTCGATTCGTATCGTCGTTTCGGCAAGCGCATAGCGGTCGTCTGATATGAGCGATTTTGCCGACGTGTCGAGCACGATTGCGAGCGCGCCTTTATATACGTCGTCGCTTATCTCGTCCATAACGCTTCCTTCCATAAACGAGAATCTGCCCGCCGAATCGCCGACAGCGTAAATCTTTTTGTCGGGGAAGTTGGTTTGAAGCACGCGTTTCAAGCCGAGTTGGCTTCCCATAGCGTCGCCGTCGGGGTTTTGATGACGGTGTATGACGATAACGTCGTACTTTTTGATTGCGTCGAATGCTTTGCTTATCATAATATTACCTAAATTCAAAGTGATAGTAAATAATATCACAACGAGCCGCTCGTGTCAACGCCGAATTTCAGCGACCGTTTTTCGTGCGATTTGCGTGCTGTTTCCGACTCGGATTGCGGAATATGCCGCGTGGTTTTATCGGATTTTTCCGTTTAAGAGAGAGAAAAGCGTTATTAAAAGCGTTAATCGGGGAACTTGATTTTTTTGTGGTTGATAATATTTTGGTTGTTTGTTATAATTGTTTGGTAATGATTATATTGCGCTACGGCGCGAGGTGACAAATATGATTCTCACTATGGACATCGGCAATACCAACGTCAAATACGGCGTTTTCGACGGCGACGAGTTGGTTGCTTCGTGGCGTGTTTCCACAAAGGCTTCACGCACGGCTGACGAGTACGGAATGGTGCTTTACGACCTGCTCAAACAGCGCGGCGTAAATTTCGAGGATATAGACGCGTGCGTTATGTCGTCGGTTGCGCCTGCTCTCAATTACACAATCGAGCATATGTGCAGTTATTATATCGGCAAAGCGCCGCTCATCGTTTCGTCAAAGACGGACACGGGCATAAAACTTGCGTATGCGCACCCGACCCAACTCGGCACGGACAGAATCGTGGGCGCGGCGGCGGCGTATCACCTTTACGGCGGACCTGTCATAGTGGTGGATTTCGGCTCGGCGACGACGTTCAACCTCGTCACCAAAGACGGCGTGTACATCGGCGGCGCGATTGCCCCCGGTATCAAAACCGCAACCGAATCGCTCGTCACGACGGCGGCGAAACTTCCGAGAATCGAACTTGAAAAACCGCAAAACATCGTCGGTACGGACACCAAAAGTTGTATGCAGAGCGGCATAGTGTACGGCTACACCGGTCTTGTGAAATATATGGTGAGCAAGTACAAGGAACTTGACGAAATGAAGGGCGCAAAAGTGGTTGCGACGGGCGGACTTAGCGAACTCGTCGAGAACGTCGAACCCGAACTTATCGACGTCACCGACCGCGCGCTTGCTCTTAAAGGATTGAAATACATCTACGACAGAAACAAGAAAAAGAAATGACGAATCGGCGCAAAACGGACTTAAAACCCGTTTTTGCGGCTGTTTTTTACGAGATAATATAAGTTATGAAGAAAATCGGAATTGCGCTTTTGGGGCTCGGCGTCGTGGGCGGCGGAACTTATGAAATCCTCAACGATATGCGCCAAACGATAAAGGAAAACGAGGGCTTGGACATCGAAATCAAGCGTATTCTCGAAAGAAACGTCGACAGGTGCAAGCAACTCGGCGTTGACCTTTCAATCGTCACGCAGAATATCGACGACGTCGTAAACGACGACGAAATTCAAATCGTCGCGGAATTTTTCGGCGGCGTAGAACCTGCAAAAACTTTCCTTTTGAAAGCGTTGAAAAAGGGCAAGAG
>URTQ01000124.1 GCA_900550855.1 uncultured Eubacteriales bacterium | reverse complement strand
TGCCACTGCGCTTTGTGCGCCAGCTTCGCACCCAAACGGCGCAGTCGCTTGTACTGTTCGTCAAGCTCGGCGTTCGCTTCCTCGCCGCCGTTGCGGCTCGCGTTCCGTCTTCGAAACTGTTACAATTAATACAACTAAACCGCGCTAAATCGATGGATAACGCGAAAGAGACACCCGAACGGCAACCCTAATTTACAAGGCGTAAATGAGTTGACAGGCGGGTGCTGTAAGGAACGAAGTGACGGAATAGCGATTGTTACGCTTGCGTCAATCGCGTCCAAAGTTAGGCGCGATTTAGCGCGGTTTAGTTTTTATTAGCCCAAATAGGCGCAGGAATTCTACCACCACGAACAATCAACCTCGACGGCGAAGTTTGATTGATAGGCATAATAGGTGCTGTGCCGAGAAGTCCGCCGAAGGATACGCTGCCCGAATTTTTGCCGTAAACGGGAATTACGCGGACGGCAGTTGTTTTGTTGTTGACTACGCCGATTGCGGATTCGTCGGCAATCATTGCGGAAATAACGTCGGCAGAAGTGTCGCCGGGGATTGCAATCATATCGAGTCCGACGGAACAAATTGCGGTCATCGCTTCGAGTTTTTCAAGGGTTAGAACGCCTTTTTGTGCGGATTCTATCATTCCGATATCCTCGCTGACGGGAATAAACGCGCCGCTGAGTCCGCCGACGTGCGACGAAGCCATAATACCGCCCTTTTTCACGGCGTCATTAAGAAGTGCGAGTGCGGCGGTCGTGCCGTATCCGCCCACTACATCAACGCCGATTTCTTCGAGGATATGCGCAACGCTGTCACCTTTTACGGGCGTGGGCGCAAGGCTCAAATCTATGATTCCGAAGTGCGCGTCAAGGCGTTTGGACGCTTCTTGCGCGACGAGTTGTCCAACTCTCGTAATCTTATATGCGACTTTCTTTATGGTTTCGGCAACGACGGTCAAGTTTTCGCCTTTGACGTGTTTCAACGCTTCTTCCACAACGCCCGGTCCGCTTACGCCTACGTTTATAACGCAATCGTTTTCGCCTACGCCGTGGAACGCGCCCGCCATAAACGGATTATCTTCTACCGCGTTTGCGAACACCACGAGTTTTGCACAGCCTATACTGTCGTTTTCCCTCGTTAGATATGCGGTTTCTTTGATAATTTTGCCCATAAGAGCAACCGCGTCCATATTTATGCCCGCTTTGGTCGAGCCTATGTTTACGCTCGAACAAACTTTCTTCGTGCAAGCGAGCGCGGCGGGAATTGACTCGATAAACTTCTTTTCGTACTCGGTCATACCCTTGTGTACGAGCGCAGAATATCCGCCCACAAAATCCACGCCTATTTCGTCGGCGCACTCGTCGAGAACTTTTGCAACTTTTATCGAATCGCCCGTGCGAGCCGTGATTATGCTTATCGGCGTTACGCTGATACGCTTGTTTACGATGGGTATGCCGATTTCGTTTGCGATGTCGTCGCAAACCTTGACGAGATTTTTCGCCTTGCTCACGATTTTGTCGTGTACCCTTTGGCAAAGAACGTCGATATCGTCGCTCACGCAGTCGAGAAGGGATATTCCCATCGTGACCGTGCGCACGTCAAGGTGCTCGAAAGATACCATTTTGTTGGTTTCAACCACTTCGTTTGCGTTTATCATTTTCCACCTCAAATACGGTGCATCGACGTGAAAACCTGCTCGTTTTGGATGCGGATTTCAACGCCGAGTTCCTCGCCGAGTTCGGAAAGAGATTTGCTTATCGTCGCAAAATCCGCGTTGGACTCGGACAAATCGACAAGCATAATCATCGTGAAATAGTCTTGCATTATGGTTTGAGAGATGTCTTGCACGTTGATTGCAAACTCGTACAACCTTGTGCTTACTCTTGAAATTATGCCTCTTTGGTCTTTGCCGATGACAGATACAACCGCTTTCATAGTCGTTCCTCGAAATTATTTATACTTGCAAAAAATTGATTGCACGTTGAGTTTAGCATTGTAAATGCTATATGTCAATTTGATACGCAAAAAGCCCGATTTTTTCGGGCTTTTCGACGTTATTTTGAAGTTTTGCCGCCCGACAAATATCGCGGCGGCGTTTGCCGTTTATACGAAAGATTATTCGATAACGACGCCGTCTTTGAGATTGTCGGCAATTTCCTTGCCTATTTCGTTGGCTTGTTCGCTGCAAAGCGCGATTTCCTCGTTTTTGTCGTCGGAAACCGTATTGTCGCTTTCGGTTTCGGCTACGCTTTCGTCCGCAAGAGTTTCGAGCGCGTCTTCTTCGACGGTTTCGACGGGATTTTCCACCTCGATATCGGCAGGAAGCGTAACCGCTTTCTTGGGTGCGAGGCGCGGGAACAATGCGAAGAAGTGACTTCCCTTGCACACGAAGATTTCACGCATAATAATGAAAGATACGAATGCGATCGTGCCGCCGAAAGTGACGTCGCTCATATAGTGCGCGCCGACTACGATACGGCTGATTGCAACGAGCATCGTGATGACGATAGGCGTAACCCAGCAAGCAATTTTACCCGCTTTTTTATGCTTGAAGTCCACAACGTCGGGAAGCATAATGAGCGCGTACGACATACCAGCCGCGCAAGTATGACCCGACGGGAACGACTTGAACGCGTCGCTTGCGCCGGGATATGCGTCGATAAAGGAATTGATTATCGCCTCGTCGGGTTGACCGTTGCGAACGTACCAAGGCGTGTAACCCTGCACCAAACCTGCGTTGATAAGGCGTTGACCGACATTCGAGTTGATCGCTCTGAATCTCATACGACCGACGGGGTCTTTGACGATGAGGATAATGATATTTGCAAGCACGCAAGCCGCAAGAGCCGCAACCACCCACCATACGAGTCTTTTTAGCGTTTCCGCTTTCAAAGGACGAAGCGCAAGCACGGTAAGAGCCTGAATCGTGAGTGCGACGAGCACTTGACTTGCAACCACCGCGCCGTTGTGACGATATTCATACACCGCCGCACCTGCCGCGCCGATTTCGTTTGCGGCGTGCTCGATGACGTATTTCATTATATCTTTGATATAGAACCACCAAGCGACAGTTCCTGCAAGCGCAAAAATGACGGCAAGAGCAATCGCCCATTTCTGTTTGCCAAAGCATTTTGCGAAATACCAGCAAAGAATCGCCGTGCATATGCTCAAAAGGATGTAAATCGGCGACGTGCCGACAGCCTCGCCCACTACGCCGAACAAATCGTTTGCAAGATATTCACCCGGTTTCAATGCGTTTTTGGTGAGAATTTTGCTCACTTGAAAGTCGCAATAAGTCGCAACCAAAACGAGAGAAACGAACAACACCGCAAACAAGCAAAGCGCAATTATCGTTCTTGATTTGATATTAAGAGATTTCATACAATAACCCCTATAATTTTTATTACTTTACATATTTTACCATACAACAACGATTTTATCAATACATACCCTCAAATTTGTATGTAAATTATATGTTAAGCATACAAATTTTGTTCTTTCGTATGGATTTTGCATAAAAGTATTCGCAAATTTGCCGATTTTTGAAATACTTTTACCATAATTGACAATCGTTTGCAATGTCGAATATAAATTACGGTTTGAGGATATAATACGTTCGACGGCAAAATTCTGCCACCCTCGAAAGATTGAATAAAACGCACAGACAAAAATTGGGTATTGCAATATGCAACGGGATATGGTATATTGAACGTAGGAAAAGATTCCTGCTATGTTTGTGATGATGCACTATTTTGAACCACAAATTTTATACGGGATGACGCGTCCGACCCAAATGCAGAGATGTCAGGCCTCGCAAATTCAGTGGAAGACAGAAACTGCACGGCAGTCTTTACCCACCCTGCTATACGGCGGGTTTATAAAATGGCATCACACGGCGGTGCGGGACAATCAAGAGAAAAACAGTCGCTCAATCGAGCGACTGTTTTCTTACAATTGCGCCGAGTGCAAAACACTTTGAAATAACTCAATAAAACAAAATTCCCCCTTCCTCACGTGTTTCCCCTACCGCCGTTCCCCCTCTGC
>URTQ01000123.1 GCA_900550855.1 uncultured Eubacteriales bacterium | reverse complement strand
GCCCACACCAAAATATTACTCAACTTATTTCAATCATTTAAGACTTTATTTTCGCATACAATTTCATATGTTCAAAGACGAGATAAAACGAAAACTTAACGTTGCAGGGGATATTTTCCCTTTTACGCTCAATATGCTGTCAAGAAAGAAAACCGTGATTTGCGGCATAAAACGAGTCGTGTCCACTTCGGATACGCATATAAAAATGCGGCTCGACAGCGGCAATATGTCGATAGACGGCGAAAATCTGCACATTTTGGAAATAGGTGGCGGCGATATGTTCTTGGAGGGGCAAGTTGACAAAATCGAATTTGAAAAATAAAAACAAGCGTAATTTGCTCGGCAATTTGAAAAATAAAGACGGAAAAAATACCGCTAATAAATCGAAAAACGGAAAAGAATTAAACGAAAACTTAAATAATGCGGATATGACTGTTCGCAAATCGCATTTGCATAAAAACAACCGTTTAGAATACAGAAAAAGCGAAGAATACAAGAGGGAACAAGAGAGAAAACTCGCACTTAAAGAGCAAAAGGCGAAAGAGAAAGAAATTAGGAATAAAATCAAAGAGGAAAGGGAAGAATTATTCCTTGAAAAACTGTATGCTCGCAGAAAAAAATATGCGGATAGATTGTCGAAAATCGAGGGTAAACTCGGAAAAACGCAAATCGAGGTGCGAGGCGGCAACGCGCAAAAAGCACTGACTGCGATTTCGAAAATATCCAAAGTCGAAAAAGTGGAATCGACGAAGGAATATACGAGGTTTTTCGTCGAGTCCAAACAATGTCACAAGATTATTGCATTATTGCAAAACGTATGCTATGATTATAAAATAATTAATATAGTCGGGGTATCCTCGTCGATTTTCCGTGCTTTTGCGAGGACGGGAATATTCGTCGGGATAGCCGCAAGCGTATGTGCCGTGTCGATTTACTCGTCTTTCGTCACGCGCGTGAGCGTAAGGTGCGAGGGCGCGAGTGACTACGCATTAAATGCGCAAATCGACGGCATACTGAAAGAGTACGGCGCGGTTGAGGGCGCAAGAGTCAAGTCGTTTGACGCAAGCGAACTGGAAAACGCAATATCCTCGCTTGACGGCGTTACGTTCGCAAGCGTGGACAAAATCGGAACGCATATAAACGTCGTTTACAAAACCGCGCTGAAAAAAGAGAATTTCGTTTCCGCGAATCCGCAAAGCGTGGTTGCCAAAAAGCGCGCCGTCGTCACGAGGGTTATCGTCGAGGGCGGAACGGCGGTTTGCAAGTACGGCGACGTGGTGGAAGTCGGCGACACGCTCATTGACGGCTATATCGAGTACGGCGACAACAAAATACCCGTCGAGGCAAAAGGCTATGCGTTCGGAAAAGTATACTACAAGCGCACGAAGTTTTTTGCGAGGGTAGAGAAAGTCGAAACCGTCGTAAGCAGCAAAACGTACACTCGCTTCGGTATGTTCGAAAAAGTGCCGAAAACACCTGCGAGTCCGTTTGAAAACTATCGGCTGGAAACGAAAGCGAGCGACTTCGGATATTTGCTTCCGATAAAGATATACTCGTATAGGTACGATGAAATTCAAACCGTCGAAATCGAGAACACGTTCGACGAGGCGGGTATGAAAAAGGCGGTATATTCCGAACTGGTTGCGGATTTGACCGAAAGCGCGACGGTGCTCGACGTCTATTACGAGATAACCGCGACGGAAGACGGAACGTACGTCACGCTGACGCTCGAAGCAGAGGAAATCATATAAAATGAAAACGCAAAAAGAAAAACAATTTGACAATTACGACGTTATGTTGAGCGTTTTCGGCGAACTCGACGAGAACATCGAAAAACTCACCGACGCTTTCGACGTGGACGTTTTCGCGATGGGTACGAGCGTGAAGATAAGCGGCGAGGAAAAGGACGTGCTCGGCGCGCTTGCCGCGATAGACGCCCTCGAAAAACTCTGCAAAAAGCAACCGCTCGGCGCACAGCAAGTCAATATGGTGATAGGCTACGCAAAGGCGGGCAAGGACTTCGACGTAGAGGATTTGATGGGTACGGTGGCAATCACCGCTCGCGGAAAAATCATTCGCCCGAAAACTCTCGGACAAAAGAAGTACGTCGACGCAATCAAGAAGTCGAGCATAGTTTTCGGCGTAGGACCTGCCGGCACGGGCAAGACGTATCTTGCCGTCGCGCTCGCTGTGTACGCGCTCAAAAACAAAGAAGTCGACAAAATCATTCTCACAAGACCGGCGGTCGAGGCAGGCGAAAAACTCGGATTTTTGCCAGGGGATATGAACGAAAAGGTAGACCCGTATCTTCGTCCGCTTTTCGACGCTTTGCAAGAGATGATGGGGCAAGACGCGTATCTTCGTCACATCGAGAGAGGAAGCATAGAGATTGCGCCGCTTGCGTATATGCGCGGCAGAACGCTTTCAAACAGTTTTATCATTCTCGACGAGGCGCAAAATACCACGAGAGAGCAAATGAAGATGTTTCTCACCCGTATGGGCGAAAACAGCAGAATAGTCGTCACGGGCGACGTCACGCAAATCGACCTTCCCAAGAACGTCAAAAGCGGTATGATCGACGCAATCGAGGTGCTTGACGGCGTCGAGGGAATAGACATAGTAAAACTCACGGCGAAGGACGTGGTGCGCCACGAACTCGTGACGAGAATAATACAAGCATATGAAAAAGCAGAATCGGCAAGGGCAAAAGTCGCAACGGACGACAAAAATTGCGACTGACTTTGCAGAGGTGAACTATGATAGATGACGTAAGAGATCTTTCAAGAGCGGAAAAAGCCAAAGCGTTAGCGAGAAAAAATGCGTCGCGTTACGTCGGCAAATGCTTTGCGACGGCAATCGTCGCGGTGTTTGCGATGACGTTGTTCGCACTTTATATGATAGGCGATTTCCTTGACGCTTTCACGGCGAAAAACGCGCTTTCCACGACGGCGATTTTCATCACGTCGGCAGTGCTTACCGTTTTCCTTATGGCAGGAATTTACAGATTCACGCAGCAGAAGGGAACGAGCGTTAGAGATTTCCATTTGACGATAATTTTGGTTGTGATAACCTTTATCACGTCCATATCGGCGGCGACGAAATTCAATTTGTTCGCAATGCCCATCGCGCTTGCCACGCTCGTGCTTATCGAACTTATCGACAGGCGCACGGCAACGCTTTCGACGGCGGTCGTGGCAATTATGATTGCGGTTGCGTTTATGCGCGACACCGTGACTTACGACTATACGACGGCCATCGCTTCGGTGGTGTGCAACAGTTTGTGCGCGGTCATCGTAAACTTCTACGAGAAAAAGCACCTTACGCGCCTCAAATTCTTGCTCGTGTCTATGGCGACCCCGATTGCAATGCAACCGCTCGTCGTTATGTTCACGCTTGCAAGCGGCGATACGTCGATGAACCTTTTGTGGCACGTCGTGTGGTCGTACGGCGCAAATATCGCGGCTTCGCTGGTGTTTATGCCTCTCGTTGCAATATTCGAGGGTGCGTTCAACATCGCGGACGATTTCAGACTCAACGAACTTTGCAATTTGTCCAATCCGCTTCTCAAACGCCTTGCGAGCGAAGCGCCGGGGACGTTCAACCACTCTCTCGTCGTGGGCAACCTTGCAGAAGCGTGCGCTTCCGCAATCGGCGAAAATCCGAATATGGCGAGATGCGCGGCGTACTATCACGACATCGGCAAACTCAAAGCGCCTATCTATTTCAGTGAGAACCAATCCTCGTACAATCCGCACGACGAACTTATTCCCGAAGTCAGCGTGAGTATGATAACCTCGCATACGCTTTTCGGCGAGATTTTGGCAAAACAAAACAGATTGCCCAAAGAAATCGTCGCAATATGCAGAGAACATCACGGAACGTCGCCCGTCGGCTATTTCTACCGCAAAGCGCTCACCCTCAAAGAAGAAGGCGACCTTGCGGTTGACAAATACACCTACGCAGGTCCGAAACCGCAAACCAAAATCGCCGCTATTATTATGATTGCGGACACGATTGAAGCGGCAATGCGCGCGTATATGCCCGACACGAAAGAGGAATTTGAGGGCAGAATCAACAAACTCGTGGACGAAAAAATGGAACTCAGACAGTTTGACGAATGTCCCATCACGATGGGCGATATCGCAATCATCAAGCGCACGATAATCGAAGTGTTGCCGTCCATTCACCACAGCCGCGTAAGTTACGAAAAGAAACGCTCGACTAATACGTTTAATAAGTAAAATCGAAGACGGAACGCGAGCCGCAACGGCGGCGAGAAAAGCGAGCGTCGAGCTT
>URTQ01000122.1 GCA_900550855.1 uncultured Eubacteriales bacterium | reverse complement strand
CCCGACGCTCGCTTTTCTCGCCGCCGTTGCGGCTCGTGTTCCGTCTCGCAAAAAGCAATTTGTGTACTAAAATTGCGCCAAACAGATAGATAACAAGAAAGGCACGCCCTGAATCAAAACCCAGTGTACATAGGCGTACACGATTTTGAGGCGGGGCGTGCCTGACGCAGTTAGGTGCTGTTTGGCACAATTTTAGTCGGGGAAACGAGTGCGAGCAGCATACGACGTATGCAACAACTCGTGCGCCAAATGGCTGTTCGGTTCGCCCAAGAACTCGTCGTAAAGTTTCTTGACTTGTTCGTTGCGGTGAGATACGCGGATTTCTTTGCTCTCGTCCTCTTGATAGAGTGCGGAAGCACGTTTATCGCGGAAGGTGTCGAGAATGTCGTCGTCCTCGTTGGGAAGGAAGCAAGGTTTGACGAACGGTTGTCCGCCGCCTGCAACGCAACCGCCGGGGCAGCCCATAATCTCGATGAAGTGATAGGGGCTCTTGCCTTCTCTGATTTGGTCGAGCAAGACTTTTGCGTTCTTCATACCCGAAGCGACCGCAACTTTGACGTCCATACCGCCGAGATTGTAGGTGGCTTCCTTGATACCTTGCATACCGCGCACGTCTTGAAGTTCGACGTGTTCTAGTTCTTTGCCGTCAAGCACGAATGCGGCAGTACGCAAAGCCGCTTCCATAACGCCGCCGGTTGCGCCGAAAATGACGCCTGCGCCCGTGTATTCGCCGACGATGTCGTTGTCGAATTGCTCGTCGGGAAGTTTTGTAAAGCGGATACCTGCGCGCTTGATGAGTTTTGCAAGTTCTCTCGTGGTGAGAACGGCGTCAACGTCTTTGAGTCCGTTGACCATAAGTTGCTTTCTTTCCTTTTCGAACTTCTTTGCGGTGCAAGGCATAACGGACACTACGAACATATCTTCGGGTTTGATTCCGTTTTGTTCCGCATAATAAGTTTTGAGGATTGCGCCGAACATTTCGTGAGGCGATTTGCAAGAGGACAGATGTCCGAGCAAATCCCCGTAGTAATATTCCGCATAGTTGATCCAACCGGGCGAGCAAGACGTGATCATAGGAAGCGTACCGCCCTCTTTCACGCGAGTGAGAAGTTCGGTTGCTTCTTCCATAATGGTGAGGTCTGCGCCGAAGTTGGTGTCGAACACTTTTTTGAATCCGAGTCTGCGCAAAGCCGCGACCATTTTGCCCGTGACGAGAGTGCCGATGGGCATATCGAATTCTTCGCCGAGAGCGGCGCGGACTGCGGGCGCGGTTTGAACAACGACGTATTTGCCTTGTTTGAACGCCTCGTCAACCTTGTCTATTTCGCTCACTTCCATAAGTGCGCCCGTGGGGCAAACGCTTACGCATTGACCGCAAAGAATACACGGCGAGTCTGCAAAACTTCTGTTTTGAGCGGGTGCGACGATGGTTTTGAAACCTCTCTTCTCGAATCCGAGAACGGAAAGACCGTGCGCGTTCTTGCATCTTTCGATACATCTGCCGCAAAGCACGCACTTAGAGGTATCTCTCTTGATTGACGGCGTGACTGCGTCTACGGTTACGGGCGTTTGTTCACCCTCGTAAAGACCTTCTCTTGCGCCGGTGAGGATTGCGACGTGCAAAAGTTCGCACTTTCCGTTTTTGTCGCACTCTTGGCAGTTTCTGTTGTGGTTTGAAAGCAAGAGTTCGACGGACGATCTTCTTGCTTGCACCGCTTTGGGTGAAGAAATGGTGATTTCCATACCCTCTGCGACGGGATAAACGCAAGACGCAACGAGTCCTCTTGCGCCTGTTGCTTCGACAAGACAGACGCGGCAAGAACCTTGCGAGCATTCGCCGTGATTATACGCGCAAAGGGACGGGATTTCGTATCCGCAAGCCTTTGCGGCTTCGAGTATCGTCATACCTTGTTCGACTTGATAAGGTACGCCTTCGATTTTTATATTGATTTTCGCCATAATCCTCTCTCCTTATTTCTTCTCGATTGCTTTGAGTCTGCAAGCGGACATACACATACCGCACTTGATGCACTTCTCTTTGTCGATTTCTCTCGACGCGAGTTTGTGACCGGGGGCGATATAGTTGGTGGTGTGGATTGCAGCCACGGGGCAGTTTCTCTCGCAGAGTCCGCAACCTACGCACTTGTCGGCGATGACCTCGTAGTTCATAAGGCTCTTGCAAACGTGTGCGGGGCACTTCTTGTCCACGATGTGCGCGATATATTCGTCTTTGAAGTGCGCGAGCGTGGAAAGAATGGGGTTCGGCGCGGTTTGACCGAGCGCGCAGAGAGAGTCGTTTTTGATGTTGGAAGCGAGGTCCATAAGTTTGTCGAGGTCTTCCATAGTCGCCTTGCCCTTGGTGATCTTGGTGAGCAATTCGAGCATACGCTTCGTGCCGATACGGCAGGGCGAGCATTTTCCGCAAGACTCGTCGCAGATAAATTCCATATAGAACTTCGCAACGTCGACCATACAGTTGTCTTCGTCCATAACGATTGCGCCGCCGCTGCCCATCATAGAGCCTTTTGCGACGAGGTTGTCGAAGTCGATGAGAGCGTC
The DNA here is from genome assembly GCA_900550855.1 of uncultured Eubacteriales bacterium. Classification (GTDB taxonomy): domain Bacteria; phylum Bacillota; class Clostridia; order Christensenellales; family CAG-917; genus CAG-475. Next base: position 1,778 of record URTQ01000122.1, on the reverse strand, counting down.
GAGGTCGTCAGCCGTGAGGCATCCGCCCGAAGGACCGCCCGTTTGAATGGCTTTGAATTTCTTTCCGTTCGGAATACCGCCGCCGATGTCGTAAATGAGTTCGCGCAAAGTCGTACCCATAGGCACTTCGACAAGACCGACGTTGTTCACTTTTCCGCCGAGAGCGAAAACTTTCGTACCTTTGGATTTTTCAGTACCAAAGCAAGTGAACTTTTCGTAGCCTTCTCTCATTATGTACGGAACGCACGCGAGGGTTTCGACGTTGTTGACGATTGTCGGGGATTCCCAAAGACCTTTGACCGCAGGGAACGGTGGACGAGGACGCGGCATACCTCTCTTACCCTCTATCGAGTTGAGAAGCGCGGTTTCTTCACCGCATACGAACGCGCCTGCGCCCAGACGAATATGCACTCTGAACGAGAAGTTCGTGCCGAGAATGTTGTCGCCCAAAAGTCCGAGGTCTTCCGCCTGTTTGATTGCGATGCGAAGTCTGTTGACTGCGATGGGGTACTCTGCGCGGACGTAGAAATAACCGTTTTGCGCGCCGATTGCGTAACCTGCAATCATCATACCTTCGATGACGGCAAGGGGGTTACCTTCGAGAATGGAACGGTCCATAAACGCGCCCGGGTCGCCTTCGTCGCCGTTGCAAACGACGTACTTTGCGCCTTCGGGTTGAGCGTATGCGAATTGCCACTTTCTGCCCGTGGGGAATCCGCCGCCGCCGCGTCCGCGAAGACCGGAAGCCAAAATCTCGTTGATGACTTCTTGTCTGTCCATTTGAAGCGCTCTTTCAAGTCCTTTGAACGCGCCTGCGCCGAGTGCTTCCTCGATTTTTTCGGGGTTGATGCTTCCGCAGCCGTGCAACGCGATACGAACTTGCTTTTTGTAGAACGTGATGTCGTCTTGTTTCGAGATTTTCTCTTTGGTGACGGGGTCGACGTAAAGAAGTCTGTCGACGACTTCACCGTTTTCGAGGTCCTTTTCGACGATTTCTCTCACGTCGTCGATTTTGACCATTCTATAAAGAGTATCTTCGGGATAAATTTTGACGAAAGGTCCTTGCGAGCAGAAACCGAAGCAACCGACTTGGTTGACGGTCACTTTGTCGTGCAAGCCTTTTTCATTGATAAGTTTTACGAATTCTTCTCTGATTTCGTCGGAATGAGAGGACAAACAGCCCGTACCGCCGCACAAAACGACGTGGCGTCTGCCGTCACTGCCCGTAAACTTCGCGTCGAGGCAAGAAGAACAATCTTGACAAGTTTTGTCCAAATCAGCAAAATTTCTAATCATAACTCAGTCCTCCTTCGCTCTGTATTCTTCGATGATTGCGGGAACGGCGTTCACGGAAACTTTGGGATAAACCTGTCCGTTGATGGAAACCGCAGGTGCGATTCCGCACGCGCCTATGCAACGCAAAGCGTCGATGGTAAACAAACCGTCTTTGGTGGTTTCACCGGGTTTGATGCCGAGGATTTCGCTGAATTTGTCGATGACTTGTTGCGCACCCTTAACATAGCAAGCCGTGCCTAAACAGCAACCGATAACGTATTTTCCCTTCGGTGTCAAAGAGAAGAAGGAATAGAACGTCACCACGCCGTAGATTTCGGCAACGGAAATGCCCGTCCTCTCTGCAACGATTTCTTGCACTTCGAGAGGAATATAGCCGTATTCCTTTTGAATGTCGCTCAAAATCATCATAAGAGGCGTGTTTTCGCCGACGTATCTGTCACAAATCGTGTTGATTTGAGCAACCGCCGCTGCGCTTAAATGAG
>URTQ01000121.1 GCA_900550855.1 uncultured Eubacteriales bacterium | reverse complement strand
CCGATACACGAGCGGTTGCGGAGCGCTACGTCCCGCTAGGCGTCAGCGCGTTTATGACTATGCCGCTTATGGGCAGCGGAATCGAATCCTCGATGAAAGCAGGCAGAATGTTTGCCGACTATATCGAAGAAAACGACGTCACCGAGTTTACGGCAAAGAATATGTGGGGATTCTACCACAAGTATATGACCACGCTCGGCACGGATTTTGCGTTCGTGGACGTACTCAAACGCTGGGCGTTGTCGCTCGACCCAAAGACGATAGACTGGGTGTTCGGCGGCGGACTTATCGAAAAGAGCGATCTTGCGCTCGTGACGACTGACACGAGCGGTGAAAAGCCGAAGTTGAGCGCAAAGTCGATAATTAAAAAAGTATTCTTGCTTTTGGGACATTTCGGGCTCGTTTGCAAAGCGGTCGGTTGCCTTACGCGAAGCCTCAGAGCGAAGAACATCGCAAAGAAAATTCCTGCCGTTTACGACGAAAAGAAACTTGCGAAGTGGACGAAAAAATACAATAAAATCATTTGCAAAAGTTGATTGAAATTATCAATTAATAATTAATAATTACGGAAGGCGAAGCCTTATCCGATCGTGCGCAAAACCGTTTGTCAAAGACGAATACCGCCTGTGCACGGCAGAAATATCACAGCACAAAGTTGACGTATTATGTACAAGATTGCCAGAGTCGGATTGCATCATTTCGAAGAACCGTGTTTGTCGGGCGAGAGAGGTAGCGGAACTATCTTCTTTTCGGGGTGCAATCTGCGCTGTCTGTTCTGCCAAAACTACGAGATTTCGCACGAGGGCAAAGGACTCGAAGTGAGCGAGAGCGAACTTGTTTCGCTTATGCTTTATCTTCAACAAATAGGCGCGCACAACGTAAATCTCGTTACGCCGTCAAATTACACGAATTTGCTCAAAGACACGCTAAAAGTCGCAAAACGACAACTTAAAATACCGATTGTGTGGAACAGTAGCGGATACGAAACCGTGCAGAATCTCAAAAAACTCGAAGGATTGGTGGATATTTATCTGCCCGATTTCAAGTATTCCGACAACGATTTGGCATGGGAATATTCGCACGCAAAAGGGTATAGAGAAGTCGCCGTAGAAGCGATAAAAGAAATGCGCCGACAGCAACCCGAGGACGTTTTCGACGACGACGGAATGATGAAAAAAGGCGTCATTGTAAGACACCTCGTTTTGCCTTGCGCGCTCGAAAATACGAGAGGGGTTTTGCAAGACATATCTTCGATTGACGATACGATGTACGTTTCGCTTATGGGGCAGTATTTCCCGACGCCCGCCGTGCTTAATCACCCGATATTGTCGAGGCGCATAACCGAAGACGAATACGATAGGGCGACGCAAATGTTTTTCGACGCAGGCTTGCAAAACGGATTTTCGCAGGAACTTGACAGCGCGACGGAAGAATACGTGCCCGATTTCGATTTGAACGCTCTGCAAGAAATACTGAAAAAAATTAATAATTAATAATTAACAATTAATAATTGCGGGCGGGCTCTGCCCACACCCGAATAAATCCTTATTTTATAATATTCGCCATCAGTTTTTCATTTAATTTCTTTTCTTGAAATCCCTCGAATAACACAATTCGTATTCTTGCGAAAAATTTGTCGAAATCGGTTGCGCGATTCTTTCGTTTGTGCTAACATACTGTCAAATGTGAATCGGAGGGCTTTATGGCTCAAAGTGATGTCAAACTCAAAAAAGCAATTCTTCTCGCAACAGCCTCTGTTGCAAAAATTGTTTTTTCTTCCTTTGACGAGTGCCTCTTTCCCTCGATTGATTCAAAAATTGCCTAACGTAGATGTCCTTAGCGGACATCTTTTTTTTGCTCTCGAAGGCGTTAGGCGCGTAAGAAGATAACAACAAATATATATAGGAGAAAGACAAATGTCAAAAAATCAACTCGTTTACGACGTCAATGACAAACCTGCTTTTGGCAAAAACCTTGTGTTTGCATTCCAACAAGTGCTTGCAATTATGGCTGCCACTATTGCAGTTCCGACCATTATCGGTCTGCCGACTCAAATCCCAGCGGCAATCCTCGGTGCAGGTCTCGGCACGATAGTGTATCTGCTTTTCACCAAATTTAAGAGCCCGGTTATCATTTCGAGTTCGTTTGCGTTTTTGAGTTCGCTCTCGACCGCGCTTTGCTTCGGATATTGCGGCGTAATTCTCGGCGGTATCCTCGCAGGACTCGTATACGTCGTTTTGGCAATCATAATCAAGTTTGCCGGCAGCAAGTGGGTTTCAAAACTTATGCCCCCCGTCATCATCGGACCTACCGTCGCACTCATCGGTCTTTCTCTTGCGGGAAGCGCAATGGGCGACATCACCAAAGCAAGCGGCGCAACCGTCAACGCAAGTTACAACCTCGTCGCGCTTTTCTGCGGTCTTGTGACCCTCATCACGATTTGCATTTGTTCAACTCAAAAGAAATTCAAAATGGGTCGCCTCATTCCGTTCATTCTCGGTATCGGCGCAGGATATGCGGTTGCGGCATTCTTCTCGATTTTCGGATATGCTTGCCACGTCGAATATCTCAAAATAGTCAACTGGCAACCCCTCGTAGACAACTTTGCGGCTCTCGGCGATTCCACTGCGAGCGTAGGCGCGAAATTCCAATCCTTCCTTAACTATCCCGACTTTGCTCTCATCGAAGCAATCAAAGAACTCGTCACGGGCAACGTCAGCGAAGCAGTCAAAACCGCGACCAACGGCGTTGCAACCACAATCACTTGGGCAGGCGTTGGCGAAGTCGTACTCGCATTCGTACCCGTCGCGCTCGTCGTCTTTGCAGAGCATATCGCAGACCACAAGAACCTCGGCTCTATCATCGGTCGCGACCTCGTCGAAGGCGAACCCGGTCTTACAAGAACCCTTCTCGGTGACGGCGTCGGCTCTATGGTCGGCACGGTGTTCGGCATTTGCCCCAACACGACTTACGGCGAATCCGTCGGTTGCGTCGCAATCACCAAAAACGCTTCCGTATCCACAATCTTCCTTGCGGCTTGTATGTGCATAGTGCTTTCTTTCATAAGTCCGCTTATGGCGCTTCTTCGCACGATTCCCGCTTGCGTAATGGGCGGCGTATGCCTCACGCTTTACGGATTCATCGCGGTCAGCGGTCTCAAAATGTTCAAGGACATCAACCTCGGCGACAACAAGAACCTCTTCACCGTATCCACAATCCTCATCGCAGGTATCGGCGGACTCTCTATCAAGATTCCGTACAAGATTCTCACGAGCGACGTTATCGGTCAAACCATCAAAGACGGCGCAATCGTGGACGTAGTCCTCAGCCCCGCGGGAACGGTTGACAAGACCATCACAATCACTTCCATCGCAACCGCACTCGTGCTCGGTATCATCGTACACGCAATCATCGACGCAATCGAAAAGAAACAGGGCGGCGACGGCAACGAAGAAGAAGTCGAACAAGAACCGCAAAGCCTTATCACCGGCGCAGTCGCACCCAACGCAACGTTCGAGGTCGGCGTGGACGTCGTTAAAGCGGCAGAAGAAAAGGTCAGAGAAGAAGAAGTCGTCGAAGAACTTCGCGAAGAAGAAAGAGCAGAAGAAAACGCCGAATCTTCCGACCAAGAATAAGTATTAAAACAAAAGGATATACCAAATAAAAAAGAGGTAACGCTATGAAAGAATACGACAACGTACACATTCTGGATCATCCGCTCATTCGTCACAAAGTGGCAATCATAAGAGATAAAAACACCACGACCAAACAATTCAGAGAGGTCATCGGCGAAATCGCAACGCTTATGGCATTCGAGGCGTTCAAGGACGTTCCCACACAAACCATAACCGTCGAAACGCCGCTCGAAACCGTCGAACAAACCGTCGTGAAAGAAAACTCTATCGCAATCGTGCCTATCCTTCGCGCAGGACTCGGTATGGTTGACGGAATCCTCACGCTTTTCCCTGCGGCAAAGGTCGGACACATCGGTATGTACCGCAACGAAGAAACCCTCGAACCGCAAGAATACTACTGCAAATTGCCGCAAGGCATCGAGGAAAAAGTCGTTATGCTCGTGGACCCGATGCTCGCAACGGGCGGCAGTGCATGCGACGCAATCGCGCTTCTCAAAAAACGCGGCTGCAAACACATCAAATTCCTTGCTATAATCGGCGCGCCCGAAGGCGTTGAAAAAGTACATTCCGAACATCCCGACGTCGAAGTTTACGTTTCCACGCTCGATCGTCAACTCAACGAGAACGGCTACATTTTGCCGGGGTTGGGGGATGCGGGGGATCGCATCTTTGGTACTAAATAAGACTGCGCTAAATCGCGACTAACTTTGTCAGAGGCATACACCTTCCAACTACCTTTCTC
>URTQ01000120.1 GCA_900550855.1 uncultured Eubacteriales bacterium | reverse complement strand
GCGGCGTGTTTTGCGGCGCGGTGATAAGTTTTTCGAGCGGCGTCATAAACTCTTTCACTTTGAGAGAGGGCGACATACGACTGACTCTGTAATCGCGGCTCGTCACCATACCCAAAAGTTTGCCGTTTGACGTTCCGTCGTCGGTGATGGGAATCGTGTTGTGACCCTTTTGCGCAACGAGATTAAGCACGTCTGCAAGCGTATTTTCGGGGGTAAGGTTGCTGTCCGACACGACGAAGCCTGCCTTGTACGCCTTCACTTTTCTGACCATTTCCGCTTCGCTCTCTATGGATTGCGAGCCGAATATAAAAGAAATCCCGCCTTCTCTTGCCAAAGCGATTGCGAGCGTGTCGTTGCTCACCGATTGCATAATGGCAGAAGTCATCGGGATGTTGAGGGAAATTTGAGGTTGCTCACCCTTTTTGAATTTGACGAGAGGCGTTTTCAAACTCACGTTTGCAGGAATGCAATTCTCGTCCGTGTATCCGGGAATGAGCAGATACTCGTTGAAAGTTCTCGACGGTTGATTGTAATAAGTAGCCATAAGCCCCTGTCCTTTACTCGAAACGGATAATCCGTTTGAGATTAATAAATTTTTACCATTATATCACGAAAACGAAATAAAGCAACTTAATAACGGGTTATGGGGGCGATTAATTTAATATAAATCAATAGTGTAAATAAAATTCAAGTATTCCGCAACTGCACACCTGTATGCAATTTCACTTGCGCACAGCGCAAATTTCACTGTGTCGCAGACACAATTTAAAGCACGCTTTGCGTGCATATCACTGCGCCATAGGCACAAATTCCTTGCGTCTATGGCGCAAAAATATCTTGTAAATAGCCTGCGCTATATTGTATACTGTTTTATATTAAAAACCGCAAAAGGATTGCTATGAAGAAAATATTACGCATAGATCTCGAATACGACTGGGTTTTGTCGCGAATAGACGACGCGAAATATCCCGTCGAAGTCCTCAAAGACAAGTTCGTCAAAGGCAAAGTCGAAAGATTGAGCGACTCGTATCTGCACCTCACCTTGTCCGTAGACGAAAGCGACTATGAAAAACTCAAAAACAAAATCGCCTCGTTTTTTGCATACAAATACGGCAAAACGAGCGTTTACGCTTTGACTTTTTCGGACAAAGAACACGCAGAGGAAGAAAACGAATCCGAGCAAAAAAAGGAAGATTCAAAAGAATTTACACTTGACGACACTCTCGGACTCGTCAATTTTCTCGTCGGCGCAAAGGAATACAAATCGCTGATAAAAGAACTCGTTTCGATTGCGCCCGAAATGCAGAAAAACGACTCGCAAGACGTGTTTATGTCGCAAAGTTATCTGTTTTCGATAGGCGACGGTTGCGGACTTTCCACCTATCTTGCCATACTTGCGAGAATCGTAAGCGGATTGTCGCTTGCAAAGGTATCCGCAAAATCCCACGTTCTCGAAGTCGCGCTCGATTTAACGGACAAACCCAAAGAAGATTTGAGCGCGGCAAGCGAGGCTTTAAGCAAATTCGAGGACGACGACGCGCACGTCGTTTGCTTCGACATAAGCAAGTGGATTGACAAGACGGATTCCGAGGACTTCAAAAAGTTCCTCAAAGAAGCGCAAAAAGCGAGCAAAAAACACGTTATCGTTTTCAGAGTACCGTTCGTAGACAAGGACGTACTCGGCAAGGTGGAAACTTCTCTCAAAGACGTTGCCTACATCAAAACTTTGGCTTTTCCGCCCTTCGACAGTGCCGAAACGAAGGAAATCGCAAAGCGCGACTTTGAAAAATACGGTATGACCGTGTCGCAAAACGCGTGGGAATACGTCTTCAAGCGCATAGCCGAGGAAAAGAGCGACGGCAAGTTCTACGGACTCAACACGATAAAAAAGGTCGTCAAAGAGATTGTGTACAAAAAGTACGTTTCCGTCGCAAACGGCGCGAAGAACGCAACTCTCATAGGCGTAAGCGACGCAAAGAAAGTCTGCGCAACTTTCGACGATAATTCGGAAGGTATGGCGCAACTCGACAAACTCGTCGGTTGCGAAAAAATCAAGGCGAAAATCCAAGAAATCCTTGCTCAAATCGAGTTGTCCAGAGCCGAAAACGGTCCTGACCGCCCGTGTTTGCATATGCGATTCGTCGGAAGCCCAGGCACGGGCAAAACCACCGTCGCGCGCATACTCGGCAAGATTCTCAAAGAAAAAGGCGTGCTTCGCATAGGCAATCTGTACGAGTACAAAGGCAGAGATTTCTGCGGACAATACATAGGCGAAACCGCGCCCAAAACATCGGGTATGTGCCGCGACGCATACGGCTCGGTGCTTTTCATAGACGAAGCGTACACGCTCTATCGCGGCGACGGCAACGTCAAGGACTACGGCGTCGAGGCAATCGACACCCTCATATCCGAAATGGAAAACCACAAAAACGACCTCGTCGTAATTATGGCAGGCTACACCGACGATATGGAAACGCTTATGGAAGCGAATCGCGGCTTGAAAAGCAGAATGCCCTACACCATCGAGTTTCCGAACTTCACTCGCGAGCAACTTTTCGAGATATACCAGTCTATGTCGGCAAGCAAGTTTAAGGTTGCAGACGACCTCTATCCTGCCGTAAAAGAGTACTTTTTAGGCTTGTCCGACGAGGTTATAAACTCAAAGAATTTCAGCAACGCGCGCTTTGTGCGCAATCTATTTGAAAGGACGTGGGCAAAGGCGGCTATGCGCAGTCAACTCGAAGGACAAAAATCCGTCACGCTCTGCGCAAACGACTTCAAAAACGCCGCAAGCGAAAAGGATTTCGCTTTCAACGTAGAAAAGAAAATAAAACTCGGTTTCTAAACTATGCGCGATATAAAAACACGTTTCAATCAAAAAAAACTTGCCAAAAACGTCTTTAACGACCTTTGCGAAGTCATAGGCGAAAACGGCACGAAATACACCGCAAACAAAAAGAATTTGGCGGTGACTTGCCTTATGCGAGGCGAGCATACCCTCGTCGCGCTCGACGTCACCGTAAACGCAAACGATATGACGGTGCTTGCCATCTCGCCCCTGCTTTTCACCGTTTCAAAAGAAAGGCGCAACGTATTTGCCGTGGCGGTGAGTTCCCTAAACGCATACCTTCCCGACGGACATTTCGATTTCGATTATCAGACGGGCGAAGTGAATTTCAGAATGATATTGAGTTTTGCAAACAGCCTAATCGACAAGCAAGCCTTGCGATATCTCGCCTCGACTATGCTCAAAACCGTTGACTGCAACAACGATAAATTGCAATCCGTCGCAAACGGCAACTCGTCCGTCGAAGAAATCGCCGCGCTTTTGCGCTGAGGGTGAATTATGGAAAAATCTGCTCTTGCAAAAAACGTATACGATATGATTATCTCGACTTTGGAAAGTCAGGATTTCAAATTTCAAAAATCCGACGAGGATATGAGAGTCGCGTTTCAAATCGAAACGGACAATCTGCCCGTCGTGATTTCCGTCGTCACGGACGTTGAAAGACAACTTATACGAATCGTCGCTGGCTATTCGATAGTCTTTCCAGAGGACAAGCGCGTTGACGGCGCAATCGCCGCTTGCGTGACGAATCGCAATCTCGTCGCAGGCGGTTTCGATTACGACTACGAATCGGGCGAAATCGTTTTTCGAATCTCGTCGAGTTTTGCAGGAAGCGTCATATCCCCCGACGCGTTTATGTATCTCGTGCACCGCGCCTACCGCACCTGCCTCGCCTACGACCAAAAACTCGACGACCTCGCCAAAGGTCAACTCACCCTCGACGGCTACCTCTATATGTTCGAGGACGACTGACGACTTTTCGCAAATTGTTATGTAATCGACTTGACGTGTGTCATTGTCATAAACTTTCATAGTTGTGATTTCTTTGCAAAATTTGGTAAGCTTATAACAAAATATACTCCGGAAAAGTTACATGAACTTTTGGAATATACCGGATACAATTTCTCTAAGACAACATTTGCACTTCTTGCAACTTTAGGGCTGCTGCTGCCGAGAGGAAAACGTGCATGGGATAGAGCTCAGATTGATGAAAACGGAAAACGTGATATGACGGAGATTAATGAAATCCTGCTCAGAGACACGGTATCATCATTATCTGTTGTATTTGCAGTTCCTCTTTTAACCAAAATGATGGTAAGAAGTTACGAAGATAAATTAGGCTTCATCCTGACAAATAGAGCTTCTGATGGTAAAAATGCCTTCAGAAGAGCAATGGATGGAATAAATCCTTACAGCGATTTAGAAGTTTTATCTGTAGCTGACTTAGACGCTATATACGGTAATATTGATTCAAAGGCAAAACTTCTTAACTTTTCAAAATTTGTTAACTCTAAGGGAGGAGATTTGGAAAAAATTATTTCTAAATCT
>URTQ01000119.1 GCA_900550855.1 uncultured Eubacteriales bacterium | reverse complement strand
AGATAAAAGTTGCAACCGTTTTGAATGGATTTTTTGCGATTATGCACAATAATGTTATGAATATTGCAAAAAATTTCGGAATAGTCACGGATATTGCGCTCGAAAGCGCACAGAGCGTGGGACTTTCGTCCGCTTGCGAAGCAAAACCGCTCTCGTACGGAATACAAAAGCGCACGCTCAACGTAAAAACGCTCGAACAGGCAAAGCAAATAGGCAGGGAACGAGGGGTATATATCACTTTCGATTGCCCTAAATCCGCGCTCGAAAGCCAAAATGCGATAGAATACCTTACAAAACAACTCGCTTTTTCGCTGTCCGAACTCGTCGGAATCGTAAAAAAATCCTCGCCCGTGCTTGTCGTCGGACTCGGAAACCGCCATATAGTCGCGGATTCGCTCGGACAAAGGTGCGTTGAAAGCGTAAAAGTCACAAGATACGTCGAAGCGGGCGGAAGAAAGCAAAGCGTATGTGCTTTTGCTACGGGCGTTCTCGGTATGACGGGTATACAATCCGCCGAACTTATTGCGGGCGCAACGGCGAAAATCAAGCCGTCTTGCGTGATTTTGGTGGATTCGCTGGCAACGGGTTCGGTTGCAAGGCTCGGAAAATCCTTTCAGATTTCGAGTACGGGAATTTCCCCGGGAAGCGGCGTGGGGCAGGACAAAGAACGCATAGACAAGTCGATTTTGAGCGTTCCGACGTTTGCAATCGGCGTGCCGCTGCTGCTGTCGTTAAGGACGGGAATATACGCTTTCGTAAAAGACTTTTTGAGCGAAGAAAAGATAGATGCAAACGAGTATAATTTGCGAAAGAAACTTGCCGATTGCGCTCTGTCCGACCTTATCGTCGCGCCTCGCGACATAGACCTTGCCGTAAGTCTGTCCTCAAAAATCGTCGCAGGCGCGATAAACACGGCTTTTCACCTATAAATCGGCAATCTAACTGGGTTAATTAAGTTTTTAATTTTGCTCGGCAAGCAGTATCGAAAGTATTTTTCGGTACTTTTTTTCTTCGTTTCCGCCCGTAAAACGGAAAGTTATTTTGCTTTCGTCGTTTAATGGCGAAACATACTTTCCGAGAGCGTTTAAGACGATTTCGTTGCCGTCGAAAAAGCGTACGTCACCGAGAATTTTGGATATTTCCTTTTTGCAAAGCGGATAGTGAGAACAACCGAGAACTACGTTTTTCACGCCTTTGAATTTGAATACGGAATTTGCAAGATATGGAAGAAGAGCGCGCATATCGAGAGTGCCTTGCTTCGAATTTATGGAAGCCTGAACTTCAATCATCGACGCCAAATCGCTGGTTTCTGCAACGTTTTTGAAGGCTTTGCTTGCGCTTTCTCTCGTCAAATCGGTTGCCATAAGCAACCATTCGTTCAAATCTGCGTTTTTTGGCGGCAACGGGGGCAAAAGTTTGATTGCGTCGTTGTCTTTATAAATGCTCGAAGCCGTGTTGCAGGCAAGTACGGGGTAGTCGCAGTTGTTTTTAAGCGTCGCAACGGCGGAAGAAACGATTTCTTCGAGGTCTTTTGCGCTTTTCGTTCCGAACGGGTGGGAAGCGTTGTCGGCAAGATAGAAAAAATCGTTGCCTTTGAATTTTTCAAGCAGAATTTTGAGGGTGGTGAGTCCGCCTATTCCGCTGTCGTACAAACCTATGGTCGCCATATCGTCTATATATGACGAAAAGTGAGTTTTTGACAGCGAATTTGCAATCGTCGCTTTTTCCAACATTGAAAAATCGATATTCTAATCGGGCGTTTTGAGTTTGCGGATATTTTGTTTGAAAATTTATTCGAAAAATTTTCCGTTATCTAATCCGCTGTATTGCCGTATATGCTTTTTGCGAGCCTTTTCGGCAAAAAAATGTAGTTGAAAAAGCATAAAAATTATTATATAATTGATATATCCACTTCAAAAGAGGTAAATTATGAAGATTTTTGATACAGACTCAATCCGCAACGTGGCTCTCATCGGCCACTCCGGCGAGGGTAAAACGTCCCTCGCAGAAGCAATGATGTTCGAGGCAAAGACCATCGACCGTTTGGGCAAAGTCGACGACGGTTCGTCCACTATGGACTACGACGACGAAGAAATCAAACGCAAAATATCAATCTCTTTGTCTTTGGGCTACGCGATTTATCGCAATACCAAAATCAATATTCTCGACGCACCCGGCTTTTTCGACTTCGAAGGCGAAATGGTTGCCGCGCTTCACGCAGCAGACAGCGCAGTCGTAGTCACCAGCGCAACGGGTTCTATCACCGTCGGCACGGAAAAGGCTCTCGAACTCTGCCAAGAAAAGAAAGTTTCCGCTCTCATCTTCGTTAACGCTGTCGACAAGGACAACAGTGACTTTATGGGCACGGCAAGAGCGATTATGGCAAAATATAAGAGCGTTATCCCCATCGAACTTCCCATTATGGAAGGCGGCAAGATGGTTGGTTGCGTTGACGTTCTCACCGACAAGGCATACGATTTGCAAGGCAAAGAAATCGCAACGCCGCAAAATATGCAAGCGGACGTCGAGGAATTTAACGGCAAACTTATGGAACTCATTGCCGAAACCGACGAGGAACTTATGATGAAGTTCTTCGACGGCGAAAAATTCACCGATGAAGAAATCCAAAAAGGTTTGCACGCCGCAATCGCAGACGACATTTTCGTTCCGCTCGTTGCAGGCAACGCACAAACTTCCAAGGGCGTTAAACGCCTTATGGACAAACTCGTCGACCTTATGCCGCATCCGCAAAGAGCGCACAAGATCAAAGCGATCGTCGACGGCAAGGAAACCGAAGTCGGCGTAGATCCGTCCGCACCTTTCTGCGCGCAAATCATCAAATCCGTCGTCGACCCCTACGTCGGAAAACTTCTTATCTTCAAAGTTCTCGGCGGCAAACTTTCAAGCGGCGACAACGTGTTCAACGCGAGCGTTGAAAAACCCGAAAAAATTGGTACGCTTTACGTCCTCAAAGGCAAAAAGCAAGAACCCGTCGATTGCCTCAACGCAGGCGACATCGGCGCAGTTGCAAAACTCGTTTACACCAACACCAACGACACGCTCGTTTCCTCTGCGGATACAAAGATTGAGTTTGAAAAAATAGAATTCCCCAAGCCCGTCATCTCTTACGCGGTCAAGGCTCTTAAAGACGAAGAAAAAGCAATTCAAGGTCTTATCAAAATGCAAGAAGAAGACGCAACGTTCAAGGTCGAAAAGAACGTTGAAACCGGCGACGTGCTTATCAGCGGTCTTGGCGAGGCTCAACTCGACATTATGTGCAAGCGCGTAAAATCCAAACTCGGCATCGACATCACTTGGCAAGAGCCGAGAGTCGCATATCGCGAAACCATTCGCAAGACTTCGCAAGCAGAAGGCAAGCACAAAAAGCAATCGGGCGGCGCAGGTCAATACGGCGACGTATTCATCAAGTACGAACCGGGCGCGGAAGACGGTCAATTCGAGTTTGTCGACGCAGTCGTCGGCGGCGCAGTTCCTCGTCAATTTATCCCCGCAGTCGAAAAAGGTTTGCGCGAAGCAATCAAACACGGCGTTTTGGCAGGCTATCCGCTCGTCAACCTCAAAGCCACGCTTTACGACGGAAAATATCACCCCGTCGACAGCAAAGAAATCGCATTCGTCACCGCTGCAAAACTCTCTTATGCAGACGGTATCGCGGCGGCAGGTCCGTGCTTCCTCGAACCTATCGTTGAAGCAAAAGTCACCGTTCCCGACGAGTATCTCGGCGACATCCTCGGCGATATGAACAAACGTCGCGGCCGCATTCTCGGCACGGATATGGCAAACGGCAAGCAAATCATCACTGCAGAAGTTCCGCAAGCCGAAATGTTCCGTTACGCAACCGATCTTCGTTCAATGACGCAAGGTCGCGGCAGATTTGAAATGCACGTCGTGCGCTACGAAGAAGTGCCTGCAATGAACAACGATAAGATTATTGCGGATGCTAAGAAGCGCGAAGAAGAAGCAAATAAGAAATGATGTCGCTATTTAGCGAATAACTGTGTCAGAGTCTCTCAATCGAGAGACTCTGACTTGTTATTACGCAAAAGTGCTTGTAAAAATAACACAAAATTAAAATTTCCCCTTTCCTCAGGTGTTTTCCCTATCGCCGTTCCCCCTCTGCATACTTTGAGGGAATCCACGACGACCGCGTAGCGGGGGACAACACTCGGTGCTCGCATAGATTGGGGCATTTCTCTCATTATGCCACCGTCCTTTGTGTGCCAGCTACGCACCCAAACGGCACAGTCGGACGATACAAAACGTCGAGCTTCGACGCTCGCTTTTCTCGCCGCCTTGCGGCTCGCGTTCCGTCTGCGAATAAACACATACCGCTAATAAGTACGCTTCGAATAAGTGTTCGTTTTGGGTGTGGGGCATAGCCCC
>URTQ01000118.1 GCA_900550855.1 uncultured Eubacteriales bacterium | reverse complement strand
GCTGGCGCACAAAGCGCAGTGGCACGGCTTTCAGCCGATTTGTATTGCCAACAGCCCGTCTGCCGTTCGTTGCTCGCAACGAACTAGCGATTGCTACGAAGTCAATCGCGTCAGTGTTGCCCCACGCAGAGCGGACGCCGTGGGTTCCCTCAAACTTGCGCAGAGGGGGAACGCAGATAGGGAAAACACATGAGGAAAGGGGAAGCTTCATTTAGAGTACACCCCTACCCCCCCCTTGTAGAGGAATCACAAATTGCACTGCGTGCAGTTATGGAATAATTAACCAATCAATACTCTTATTATATAAATAAAGGTGAAAGTATGAAACACTATCTCGAATCCGTCGAAGACGTATGCAAAGACGTCGAAACGACTCAGGACGGCTTATCCTCGCAAGAGGCGACCGCTCGTCTTGAAAAGAACGGCAAAAACAAACTTGCCGAAGGCAAAAAAGAGCCGATTATTTTGCGATTTTTGAAGCAATTTATCGAGCCTATGACGCTGATTCTCATCGTTGCGGCGATAATTTCGGGCGTATTGACCGCAGTCAACAACGCGTCGAGCGCAACAAAAGAGTTCCCGTCCGACGTCATCATCATTATGGCGGTTGTCATAATCAACGCCGTTCTCGGCGTGGCGCAAGAGAGCAAAGCCGAAAAAGCCATCGACGCGCTTCAAAAGATAGCCGCCGCCACGTCGAAAGTCATACGCGACGGACATTTGGTAGTCGTCAAGAGCGAAGATTTGGTCGTCGGCGACGTAATCGTGCTCGAAGCGGGCGACGCAGTGCCTGCGGACGCGAGAATTATCGAGTGCGCGAGTATGAAAATCGAAGAAGCCGCGCTCACGGGCGAATCCGTACCCGTGCTTAAAACTTGCGACGTCATAGACGCACCGAGCGGCGAAGTGGCTCTCGGCGACAGAAAGAATATGTCGTTTATGGGCAGCACCGTCGTGTACGGCAGAGGCAAAGCTGTCGTCGTGGCAACGGGTATGGACACCGAGATGGGCAAAATCGCAAACGCCCTCACCCAAGCCAAAGAAGGCAAAACGCCCTTGCAACAGAAGTTGTCGCAATTAAGCAAAGTCCTCACCTACCTCGTCATCGGCATTTGCGTGGTGATATTTGCCGTCAGCCTCATTCGCGCAGGCGTTGACGGTTCGCTCAAAGCAGACACGGCAACGACAATCCTCAACACGTTTATGATTGCGGTATCGTTGGCGGTTGCGGCGATACCCGAAGGGCTTGCCACCGTCGTCACTATCGTGCTTTCGATAGGCGTTACGAATATGTCAAAGCGCAACGCTATCATACGCAAACTCACCGCCGTCGAAACCCTCGGTTGCACGCAAATCATATGCTCGGACAAAACGGGCACTCTCACCCAAAACAAAATGACCGTCGTAGACCACTACGGAAGCGACGAAAACCTGCTTGCAAACGCAATGTCGCTCTGCTCGGACGCAGAATACGACGAAGAAAAGGGCGAAGCGACGGGCGAGCCGACAGAATGCGCGCTCGTAAATTACGCAAAAACGTTGTCCTTTGACAAGAACGAGCAAAAGTCACTTTATCCGCGCGTTGGCGAAATACCGTTCGATTCTATGCGCAAGATGATGACGACTGTACACACCTGCGAAAGCGGCGAAGTGTTGCAATTCACCAAAGGCGCGCCCGACGAAATCGTAAAGCGTTGCGCTTTCTATCTCGAAGACGGAAAAGAAATGCCTATGACCGACGACAAGCGCGAGGAAATTCTTTCCGCAAACAAGGAAATGGCGGACAGAGCGTTGCGCGTGCTTGCGGTTGCAAAAAAACGTCTTGACGAGCAAAAGAGCGAATACACCACCGAGCAAGACGAAAAAGATATGTGTTTCGTGGGACTCGTGGGTATGATAGACCCCGTCCGTCCCGAAGTTAAACCCGCAATCGACGAGTGCAGAAAGGCAGGTATCCGCCCCATAATGATAACGGGCGACCACAAGGACACCGCCGTCGCAATCGCAATGCAACTGGGCATAATCACCGACCCGTCGCAAGCGATCACGGGCGCGGAACTCGACAAGATAAGCGACGAAGATTTTGCAAACGACGTCGAAAAATATTCGGTATACGCGCGCGTTCAACCCGAACATAAAACGAGAATCGTCAACGCGTGGCGCGCAAAAGGCTACATCACCGCAATGACCGGCGACGGCGTGAACGACGCACCGTCCATCAAAAACGCGGACATCGGCGTGGGTATGGGCATAACGGGTACGGACGTCACCA
The DNA here is from genome assembly GCA_900550855.1 of uncultured Eubacteriales bacterium. Classification (GTDB taxonomy): domain Bacteria; phylum Bacillota; class Clostridia; order Christensenellales; family CAG-917; genus CAG-475. The sequence continues at coordinate 2,146 of URTQ01000118.1, read as the reverse complement.
AAAACGTTGCGGATATGATTCTCACCGACGACAACTTCGCAACAATCGTATCGGCGGTCGGAGAAGGCAGACGTATCTACGACAATATCCGCAAATCCATTCAATTTTTGCTTGCGTCCAACCTCTCGGAAGTGCTTTCGATATTTATCGCAACGCTTGCGGGATTCACGATATTCAAGCCTGCGCATTTGCTTTGGATAAACCTCATCACCGACTGCTTCCCCGCCCTCTCGCTCGGTATGGAATCGCCCGAAAGCGACATTATGAACCGTCCGCCGAGAAACAGCAAAGACGGAATCTTCGCAAACGGTATGGGCTTTGCAATAGGCTATCAAGGCGTGCTTATCACCCTCATAACCATAGCGTCCTACTTTATCGGCGCGGAAGTGCTTGCAAAAATGCACCACGCCGAGGCAATCGCAAACGGCTTGTACAGCGCGGAAACGCTCGGCTCGTCTATGGCGTTTTTGACGCTCTCTATGGCGGAAATTTTCCACGCGTTCAATATGCGTTCTCTTCACGGTTCGATTTTCAAAATCAAGAAGCAAAACTGGTGGCTTTGGGGCGCAGGCGTGCTTTCGCTGTTGCTCACCACTCTCGTCGTAGAAGTGCCGTTCCTTGCACAAGCGTTTGAACTTGCAGAACTCAACGGTGCGGAATACGGCATTGCAATCGCGCTTGCGATTTCGATTATTCCTATGGTTGAAATTGCAAAAGCAATCGCGCGCTTGGTGCGCAAAAAGAAAGGCGTCGTCCTTTCCGCATAAAACCCAAAAAGCGCATACAAAAAGCCGAAAGATTTTCTTTCGGCTTTTTCTTTTTTCAAACGGTATAATCAATAAAACTCTTTCGACGTATTCGGTTTCCATTCGGCATAGCCTTGCGGATTGGGCGATTGCGTTTTTACAAACTCGCAATATCTCTTGCGCAGTTCGTCTGCAAGTTTGTAGTCGTCCTCGCCGAATTTGCGCCACGGATGTTGATTCAAGCCGAATATATACCATAAGTCCGCGCTGTGCCACGCGCCCTTGTCATCGCAAGGAAGCGGATGATAGAAATGCGACAGCCAAACTTTGCCGTTGCCTTTTTTCATCATCGTTTTCGCTATGCGTTCGAGATACGGCGCAAGCAAATCGTTTTTCGTAACGCCGAGAATGCACGGGATTTGCTCGTCCTTATATGCGTTTTTATAGAGGTCTTTTCTCACGATTTCGCCGTCGAAAACGGGCATTGTGGACAGCATAGACAGAGCAAGATTCTTCTTGTTTTGTCTGTACCAAGCAAGGTAGAGGTCTTGCGAATTGCAAGTTTTGGGGTCGAGTCCCCTCTTTTGCAAATCCTTGCGCACTCTTGCAAAGAAGCGTTTTGCGCGTTTGAGCGACTTCGGGGCGAATATACCGCGCACGCTCGCGCCGCCCGAAAGCATAATCGCGCCTTTGACCATTTCTTTGACCTTTGGCAACAAAACGAGATTCTGCAAGGAAATCGCACCCGCACTCTGTCCCATAAGCGTTATGCTCGACGGGTCGCCGCCAAAAACGGATATGTTCTCTTTCACCCACTCGATTGCGCAAATCATATCGTAAAACGCGATATTTTGCGCGCCCTCGTCGGCGTTGTAGCCGAACACGTTTAGCCTATAATTCGCACAAACGCAAACAACGCCCTCTTTTGCGATTTCCGAGCCGTCGAAAGGACGTTCGTCGCTCGAACATATCACGAACGCACCGCCGTGAATATACAGCAAAACAGGCAGATTTTGCGCGTTCTTCGGCGCGTAAATATTGAGATTCAAGCAGTCTTCCGAGTGCCGAAACGTCAAACCTTGTCTGAACTCTTTATAATAGAAAATATCCTGTTTGGATTTTGACTTGCTTTCGTCGAAAAACTGTCTAAATTGAGGACAACCGTCCCCTCTGCGCATAGCGTTTACTTCTTTTTCGAGGGGTTGCAGAACGGGCTTTTGAAATCTTTCGCCTTTTGCGAATCTGATACCCAGAAACGCCGCCGTATCGCCCCTGTCGATACCTCTTATAACGTGATTTTGATTGTTTATAACGTATTCCATTTTCAAAACTATTCTATTTTCAAATGCATTTGTCTACCACAAAAAAATAAAACTTCCCCCTTCCTCACGTGTTTCCCC
>URTQ01000117.1 GCA_900550855.1 uncultured Eubacteriales bacterium | reverse complement strand
AATAAGTGAGGGCGGGGTTTTACCCCGCACCCCGAAACTAATTATTGCGCACGGCGCGCACTCGTCAAAATCGGGTACGTCCGTTTTTGCTTTTTGCGAGTGCGCGTTGTGCAATTTGCTTTTATTTTCAAAAAGTGCGTCAATGAGATGAAAAATAAGGAAGCGACGTTCGAACGGCAACCCTAATTTGCTATGCGTAAATGAGTTGACGCTCGGACGCTGCTGACGAAATTAGTCGCTCAATGACGAACTTTTTGCAAGTTCCAAATGCGAGTTGCGTATTCCTCGACCGACCTGTCTGCCGCAAAGAATCCTGCTTTTGCGATGTTGACGAGCGACATACGATTCCACGTTTCTTTGTCGAGATAGGTGTCGTTTACGCGACGTTGCGCCGCCGAGTAACTGTCGAAGTCCGCAAGAACCATATAACTGTCGGGTTGACCGCCGCGACCCGTCGTGAGCGAGTCTGCGATTTCGCCGAAAGATATGTTATTGATGCCTTGGCGAAGCGTGTCGATGAGGCGTTTGATACGCGGATTCGTTTGATAATAGTGCGAGGGATTGTAACCTCTGCGCCACAAATCCTCGACTTCGTTTGCGAGCATACCGAAAAGGAAAATGTTGCCGTCGCCCACTTCGGAATGGATTTCCACGTTTGCGCCGTCGAGCGTGCCGATTGTGAGCGCACCGTTTATCATAAACTTCATATTGCCCGTGCCGCTCGCCTCTTTGCCCGCAAGAGAGATTTGCTCGCTGACTTCCGCCGCCGGCATAATGATTTCGGCAAGGGATACGCGGTAGTTTTCAAGGAACACGACTTTGAGTCTGCCCTTGACGTCGGGATCGTTGTTGACGAGATCGCCGAGCGCACATATGAAGCGGATGATTTGCTTTGCCATATAGTACGCGCTTGCCGCTTTCGCGCCGAAAATGAACGTGCGCGGATGGATGTCGAGATTCGGATTCTCTTTGATTTGCAGATAGAGGTCGAGAATGTTGAGCGCATTGAGAAGTTGACGTTTGTACTCGTGCAATCTCTTGACTTGCACGTCGAAAATGCTGCTCGGATCGACTTCTACGCCGTTATGTTCGAGGATATATTTTGCAAGGTCTTGCTTGTTTTGAAGTTTGATGTCGGCAAGGCGGTCGAGCACTTGTCTGTCACCCATATACTTTTGCAAGTCTTGCAATTTGTCCGCGTCTTTGAGCCATCCGTCGCCGATGAGTTCGTTGAGCAAACTCGCAAGGCGCGGATTTGCTTGCGCGACCCAACGTCTGTGCGTAATGCCGTTTGTGACGTTGGTGAATTTTTCGGGGTGCATACGATAGTAATCCGCAAAAACGTCGTTTTTGAGAATGTCGCTATGCAACGCGCTGACGCCGTTTATCGTGTGCGAAGTCACGAGGCAGAGATTTGCCATTTTGACTTGACCGTTTGCAAGGATTGCGTTGCGGTTGACCACGTCCCAGTTGTTGGGATAGTACGCCCACAACTCGCCGCAGAAGCGTTGATTTATTTCCTGCACGATTTGGTAGATACGAGGAAGCAGACTTTGGAAAAGGCTTTGAGGCCACTTTTCGAGCGCTTCCGCCATAACGGTGTGGTTGGTGTAGGAAATGACGTGCGTGGTGATGTCCCAAGCCTGATCCCAACCGTAGCCGTATTCGTCGAGAAGAAGGCGCATAAGTTCGGGTATGCAAAGCGTGGGGTGCGTGTCGTTGATGTGGATTGCCACTCTGTCCGCGAGGTTGTCGAGGCTGGGATTGAACTTCAAGTGACGGCGCAAAATGGATTGAATTGACGCCGAAACGAAGAAGTATTGTTGTTTAAGGCGCAAGGATTTGCCTTCGATGTGGTCGTCTGCGGGATAAAGCACTTTGTTGATGGACTCTGCCATAGCCTTTGCCGCGCTCGCCTTGATATATTCGCCCTTGCTGAACATATCCATATCGAAGTCTTGCGGCGCTTGCGACTTCCAAAGCCTCAAACGGTTGACCGCGCTCGTATCGTAACCCGATACGTTCATATCGTAAGGCACGGCGTTGACGACGGTGCAATCTCTTTGCGTTACGGTGAGTTTGCCGTCTTGCCAGTTTTGGTCGACCACGCCGCCGAACTTGACCTGATAGGTTTCTTCGGGACGAGGATTGAGCCAAACGTCGCCCATTTTGAGCCAGTCGTCCGGTTGTTCGAGTTGCCAGCCGTCAACGACGACTTGCTTGAAAATGCCGTAATCGTAAAGAATGCAGAATCCGTTTGCGGGATAATCGCAGGACGTAAGAGCGTCCATATACGCCGCCGCAAGTCTGCCTAAGCCGCCGTTTCCGAGACCTGCGTCGGGCTCGAAAGCGTAGATTTCGTCCATCTTTACGCCGAAACTTTCAACTGCTTTGGTCACCTCGTCGGTGATACCCATATTGAAAAGATGGTTGCGAAGCGACCTGCCGAGCAAAAATTCCATCGACATATAGTAGACTTGTTTTGCGTTCTGCGCACGGCACTCTTTCTTGAAGTTTACGCGTTCGCTCGTGAGCAAATCGCGAATGACCATACAAGTTGCGCGATAGATTTGCGCTTTGCTTGCGTCTTCGGGTTTTACGCCGAAATAACTCGTTAGCACGCCGGAAATGCTGTTTTTGATTTCCTTTTGCGTAATGTTGAATTTCATATCCTTTCCTTCCTTCCGCTTTCCCCCCGGACGAAAGATAATTAGTTTTTATTTTTATAGCCCTGCGGTGTTGCCGCAAGACGAGTTTTTACAGATTCTGATAGATGTCGACGTACTTTTTGGCGCTGACTTCCCAACTGAAATTCGATTTCATATCGTTTTTGACGATGTTGTCCCAGTTGTACTTGTCGTTGTAGGTCGCATAAGCGCGCCAGATTGCGTCGAGCATATCGTATGCGTTATAGGTCTTGAACGTGAAGCCTTTGCCCTCGCCCGTTTCGGGATTGTACGCAGGCACGGTGTCTTTGAGTCCGCCCGTTTCGCGAACGATAGGCACAGAACCGTAACGCATTGCGATGAGTTGCGAAAGTCCGCACGGCTCGAATTTGGACGGCATAAGGAACATATCGCTCGCCCCGTAAAGTTTGCTTGCCAAATCGCTTGAAAACGCGAGAATGGCTCTGAACTTGTTGGGATGACGTTCCTCGACGGACTTAATCATATTTTCGTACTTCCAGTCGCCCGTGCCGAGAACCACCACTTGAACGTCCGCGCGCATAATATCGTCGATAACCGCGCCCACGAGGTCGAGACCCTTTTGTTCGGTGAGTCTTGTGACCATTGCGATGAGCGGACGATTTTCGTCAAACGGCAAGTTTATCATCTCGCAAAGAGCCTTCTTGTTTTCCGCCTTCTTGACCGCATAGTTTTTGACGGTGTAATCCGCAAAAAGTTTCTTGTCGGTTTTTGGGTCGTAAAGCCCTTGGTCTATGCCGTTGACGACGCCGTGAAGTTTGTATCTGCGGTTTGAGAGTATTCCTTCGAGTCCGTAAGAATAGAACGGGTCGAGAATCTCTTGCGCGTAGGTTTCGCTGACGGTGGTGACGGCGTTTGAGGACTCGATACCGCCCTTCATGTAGTTTACGCAGTCGCCGTTCATAACGAGGGGGCGCGCCCATTCGGGCAAACCGAGAATGTCGCCTATAAGGCTGTCGCCGTACTTGCCTTGGAACTCGATATTGTGGATTGTAAACACCGTCTTTATGCGTTGATAATCCTCGCTTGCGCGATAGAACACGTCGAGGAATACGGGCGTAAGCGCGGTGTGCCAGTCGTTTGCGTGCAACACGTCGGGATAGAAGTCGATGAGCGGCAACGCTTCGAGAACGGCTTTCGAGAAGAACGCAAAGCGTTCGCCGTCGTCGAAATGACCGTAAAGACCTTTGCGCTTGAAATAGTACTCGTTGTCCACGAAGTAGTAAGTTACGCCGTCGTAAACCGCTTCGTAAACGCCGCAGTATTGACGACGCCAACTCAAATCGACGAACGTCGAAGCGACGAACTTGAACGAATCGCGATAAGTTTCTTTGATTTCCTCTTTGTAGAAAGGAATGATAACTCTGCAATCGTGGCCGAGCGCATTGAGAGCTTTCGGAAGCGCGCCGGCGACGTCGCCCAAGCCGCCCGACCTGACGAACGGCATTGCTTCTGATGCAACAAATAGAATTTTCATAAACTGTCCTCTTTGCTAATTAATAATGAATAATTATTAATTAATAATTGATGGCGGGAACACCCGCACCCGATTTGTTTGTTTGAGCGTGACTTTTATCCGCTATTTTTAAGCGTGATATTTGACGCTTCGCTGGATTCCCACGCTTATGCTCTAGGACAACGAATCATTCGGCTTCGCAGCCGCCCAAACGTTGCTCGTAGACAGGCGGAGCAGAATAATATAGAGCGACGAAGAATCGTTGTGAGCATCCACTTCCGCCGTTGCAACTGCCGAGCCGCCTCAAAGTTGCAACCCCTTACGTCACAAACAAAT
>URTQ01000116.1 GCA_900550855.1 uncultured Eubacteriales bacterium | reverse complement strand
TTGGCGGTTTTTAGCCTCTATAACCGTGCGGTCGGTGATGTCCAAGCCCAGTTCGTCAACGTCCATAAGCGCAAGTGCTTTTTTCGTGATATCGAGCGTGATTCTGTCCAGTTTTTCGTACTCGGCGAAGTCGCGGACACGGCGCAAAAGCCTGTTTGCGATACGCGGCGTGCCTCTCGAACGCTTTGCGATTTCGAGTGCGGCGGATTCGTCGATTGCTATACCGAGAATACCGCTCGAACGCATAACGATACGTTTGAGTTCCTCGTCCGTGTACATTTCGAGACGAAGGGACATTCCGAAACGGTCACGCAACGGACTCGAAAGCATTCCCGCCCTCGTCGTCGCGCCTATGAGCGTAAAGCGTTTGAGCGGAATACGAATGCTTCTCGCCATAGGACCTGTGCCCGTCACGAGATCGAGCGAAAAGTCTTCCATAGCGGGATAAAGCACTTCTTCGATGTTGCGATTGAGCCTGTGTATCTCGTCGATAAACAGCACGTCGCCTTTTTCGAGGTTGGTCAAAAGTGCCGCAAGGTCGGCTGCCTTTTCGATTGCAGGACCGCTCGTCACTCTAATTTGCGAGCCGAGTTCCCCTGCTATGACGTGCGCAAGGGTCGTTTTGCCCAAGCCGGGCGGGCCGTAAAGCAAAACGTGGTCGAGAGCGTCGTTTCTTGCTTTTGCCGCAGAAATGAACACTTCGAGATTCTTTTTGATTTTGGCTTGACCGACGTATTCGTCCATCGTATGCGGACGAAGGCTGTTTTCTTGCTCGTCTTCCTCGATGGTGAGCGAACTCACAACGCGATTGTCGACGTCGAAGTCTTGATTTTCTTTTGAGAATTGTGATTTGATCATATATGCACCTTTATGGTGATTATTGGCTTGTGTTTAGCGCTTTTAACGCAAGCGAAAAGATATTCAAATATTCCGCAACTGCGTGCAAAGCCGCAATAGTTCAGTTCAGTTTTTTCAAGCAGTACGAAATGATGTTTTCAACGCCTTTTACAACTTTGCTCGCTTCGGTTGCGGCACGCACCGCTTCCGTCTTTGTAAGTCCCAAACTTTCGAGCGCAAACACGGCGTCCGCTATGTCGTCGCCCGTGACCGCATCTTGATGATTGTCGAAAAGCGTGATGTCGTCCGCCGCCTGCTCGCGCAAATTGAGCACGATGAGTTCAGCCGTCTTTTTGCCCAGTCCCTTGATTTTGCAAAGGGTTTTGACGTCGCCGCTTGCGATTGCCACGGTGAGCGTTTTAAGGTCGTAACCGCCGAGAATCTGCATTGCCATTTTCGGACCTATGCCGCTGATTTCGATGAGGCGCATAAACAGTTTCTTTTCTTCCAAGCGGGAAAAACCGTACAGCGACATCTCGTCTTCGCGGACGTACAGATATGTGTAAACTTTCGTTATTTCGCCGACTGCGACGTCGGAAAGCGTGTTTCCGCTCACGCCGATTTCGTAGCCTATGCCGTTGTTGTCAACGACGATAGACGTAAAAGTTTTGTCAACGATTTTGCCTTGTATATAGTTGTACATATTTCACCTTATCGTGAGTTGTTTTTTGAAAAAGCGGCGTTTTTTGAGGTTATTGGACCTTGAAATTGCCTGCGATACGGCTCGTTTGGGCGTGACATATGGCAACCGCCAAAGCGTCCGCCGCGTCGTCGGGACGAGGCACGCTTTTGAGTTTGAGAAGCACTTGCACCATATGTTGCATTTGGATTTTGTCCGCGCCGCCGTAACCCGTGACAGCTTGCTTTATCTGATTTGGCGTATACTCGTAAACTTCCTTTCCGAGCGACTTCACCGCCGTGAGCAAAATCACGCCGCGCGCTTCGGCAACGGGTATACCCGTGGTGATGTTCTTTGAGAAAAACAGTTCCTCTATTGACACGTTGTCGGGATTGTAGGTTTCGATAAGTTCCTTCACGCCGTCTTCGAGTTGTTGCAGTCTTTCGGGCAAAGTACATTCTTTGGGCGTGGTGACAACGCCGTAGTCGATTACGGAATAGTTGCCCTTCACCGAGTTTATCACCCCGTATCCCATAGTCGCAAGACCCGGGTCGATGCCCAAAATCACCATATCTTCACCTTCGTATCGCGCTTTTTATTGCAGTTTTTTCGTATTTCGCTTTTGCTTCGTATCTTGTTTTTTATTTTTTACTTCGTATTTTGTTTCTTTACTTCGTTACAATCGAATTTTCGTTGGTTTCGTCAAACACGAGCGTAGCGTTTTCAAGCGGCAAAGTGCCGACTTCTTCGAGTTTTTCCTTGCTCTTTATATTGCGGTTTCCGCACTTCAAAACGTAGCCGTCCGTTGTCCCGAAAGCGTGTTCGACTTTCTCTTTTCTGTCGCCGAAAACGTCGTATTTGTCGCTGTTCCAGCCTATATACACGTCCTTTCCGAAGTACGAATCGGCGATTTTTCCGACGAGATGACAAAGATCGATTTCGTATCCGTCGTCTGTCGTCGCAAAAAGTTTTTCGCCCTCGAAAGATAGTTTCGCCTTTTCAAAAGCGTAATCGACATCGAACGCTTGCGCCGCCCATACGTTGTCGGGATTTGCGCATATCTGCTCGTACGTTCCTATCTGCTTTATCTGCCGATAGTGCATAACGACGATTCGGTCGGCAATCGAGATTGCCTCTTTATAGTCGCGCGTCGAGAAAATCACGCACTTGCCATCTTTTGCAAAATCCTGCAAAGCGGGCGCGACTTCTTGCCATAAAACCGCCGCTTCGTCTTTGTCAAGACCTTTGGTTATGTCGTCGATAAGCACGACTTTGCAATCGCGCAAGAACAATCTTGCGATTGCGAGCCGCTTTTTGTCGATAAGCGAGAGTTTGCGCACCCTCGAATAAAGGGATGCGGTTATCCCCACCCTATCGGCGCACGCCTTTACTTTTTTGTCGATAACGTTCTTGTCTACGCCCCTGATTTTCAAAGGATAGGCAAGGTTATAATAGCACGAGCGATTTGCAAACAGCGCGAGGTCGTCAAAGACCATAACGACGTCGTCGGGCTTTTTTGCAAGCGGTTCGCCGTCGAAAAGGATTTCCCCTTCAAAGTCGGTTACGCCTGCCACGACCTTCAAAAACGTGGTTTTTCCGCTTCCGTCGTCGCCCAAAAGCGCGACGATTTCGCCGCTTTTTATCGTCATATCCGTCGAGGCAAGCACCCTTGCCCCGTACAGATACTGTTTGCTTACGCTCTTCAATTCAATCATTGTCAAATGATGTATTTTGCCGACTTCTTGGGCGCGTTTTCGAGTTCCTCTTTCTTTGCTTCGTAGCCCTTTCTGTCAAACATAGCGTAGGTTGCGTTCTTGCCTTCTTCGACGCCGGGTTGATTGAACGTGTCGATATTGAGCATCTTGCCGCAGTATGCCGTTTCGAGTTGGAAGAACATAAGAAGTTGACCGATGGTGTTTGCGTTCACTTCGTCGAGCATAATTGTGCGATTCATATGTTTAGAGCGAGTGAGCGCGTATTCGGTCGCTTCTCTTTCGGTGTTGATAAGTTCGCCCATAGTGTGACCGCAAAGGAAGTTTACGTCCGCAAATTCTTCCGCGCCGTTTGCGATGACGACGTCGCCTCTGTACTTCTTCACGCCGATAAACGTAACGACCTTGTCGAACGGACCTTCGGTGTAAAGTTGCACTTGCGAGTGTTGGTCGGTCACGCCCAAAGACTTGACGGGGGTTTGACCTTTATGCACCACGTTGCCGTCGAAATCCACCGCTTTTCCAAGACTCTCGCCCCAGAGTTGGCAGTACCAGTCCGCCATAAGTTTGAGGCTGTCCGCATAAGGCATCATAACGGAAATGTTCTTGCCCTTTTGTTCCATAGCGATGTATTGAAGCACCGCCGCCATAAGCGCGGGATTCTTATACGGGTCGGACGAATTGCACGCCTTGTCCATATCCGCCGCGCCTCTCAAAAGACCGATAATGTCTATGCCGAGTACAGCCGCGGGAAGAAGTCCGACGGGGCAAAGTTCGCTGAAACGACCGCCGACGCCGTCGGGTATGTAATAGGTTTTGAAGCCCTCTTTCTTTGCGAGTTTGATGAGGTTGCCCTTGCTTTGCGAAGTGGTTGCGATTATGTGTTTTGCCCAGTCGTCGCCGCATCTCTTTTTCAAAATGTCGGTGATGATGAGATACTGACTCATCGTTTCGCTCGTCGCGCCGCTCTTTGTGATGACGTTGAACATAGTCTTTTCAACGTCGATAACGTCCAAAAGCGCAAGCATACGTTCGGGGTCTACGTTGTCCTCGACGTAGAATTTCACGCCGCGCTTTTTGGGATCGAGTTCGTTGTATCTGAAATGGCAAAGCGCGTTGAACACCGCCATAGGACCGAGCGCGCTTCCGCCGATACCCAAAACCACGAAGTTCTCGTAATGCGCTCTCACTTCCGCCGCCGTGTAGATAATATCTCTTACGACTTCCTCTTGATTGTACGGAAGTTCCGCCCAACCCATCCAGCCTGTGC
>URTQ01000115.1 GCA_900550855.1 uncultured Eubacteriales bacterium | reverse complement strand
TTTATTTTTGTCAAACGTTTGGTGCGGACAACAGGACTTGAACCTGCATGAACTAGTGCTCACAAGAACCTGAATCTTGCGCGTCTGCCAATTCCGCCATGTCCGCATTACCTTGCCATTTTAGCGTATCGAGAGCGCAATGTCAATCTATTCGTCAAACCTTGTAGCGCGAATATCGTCGATTTTGCAGGCGCATACATCGGTCGTTTCAAAGGCGTCGAAACATCAGTGACGTCTGAGCAACGAGAACACGATGACGGTTGCGATATTTGCCATAGACAACAGCACAACGAACACTATTAAAACGGTTGAAGCGTGTTGCTTTTGCTCTCGGTTGCGGAAAGTCTTTGGGACAGCAAATCGCTTGATTTTTCGGCATCCGACAGTCTGTCGGTGAGCGATTCGGTTTCGTTTTCAACGGCTTCGAGGCGTTTGGAAAGAGCCTCGATTGCGGCGTTTACTTCCTCTCTGGAATCCGATATACTCTTTGTAAGTTCGACTTTGAGTGTGGCGTTTTTCTCGTCGGCATATGCGTTATTTACGCTTTCGGCGTTTGAAATTGCAGTGTTCAAATCCTCAATCGCCTTGTTCACTTCGCTTGCGTCGGCTTTGGTTGCGATTTTGGTTGAAAGTTCGGTTTTTGCGGTATCTAACACACTCTTTGCGCTGTTCAACACTTCGGTTTTCGCTTCCGCTATTTTACTTCCAAGAGTTGTTTTTGCCGTGCCGATTTGACCTTCGAGATCTTTTTTAAGTTCGCTATCTTTTTGATCCGCATACGCCTTTGCAGTTTCCGCATTGGCGATTGCGGCGTTGAGTACGGCAACCGACGCTTCTACGTCGCTCTTGCTTGTCGTTCAAAAAGAAAGTATTAATAGTCGCGTAAAAAACACTTGTGCATATAAAAGTAGCGGAAGCGCAAATGCGCTTCCGCTACTTTTTGAGAGAGAATATAGATTGTCGTATTGCTACAACACATCTTTTTGTTTGTGCATTGAGGTTATCATTATTCAATGCGAAGTTGAAAACTTATTGTTCGTCGACGTGCGTTTGATCTTGCGCTTGATTTGCTTCTTTCTCAAGCTGGGCTTCGAGTTCGGCTTTGCGCTGTTTCACAAGTTCCGTCCAGTCGACGTCTTTGTCTTGCGAACAACAATGACCGTTGCACTGCCCTGCGTGCGAGCATCCCGCGCAATCGCTTCCGAGCGAGGGCTTACCCTTTGCCTTTCTGACGATTGACGCGATGATGACGCCTGCCACAATCGCGACCGCAACGACTATCGTCACGATTCCGATCGGGTGCATTGCCGACATAACGTTTTGAAATACTGTGTTTGTCATATATCGCTCTTGTTACGCAAAGTCTGTATTGCGCATTGTGCGCGACTTATGCGTTCTTTTTGATTTTGAGTTTCGAGCCGAGGTCGTTAAAGAACTTCTTCACGTTGATCTTGCCCTTGTTGTCGAGCACGATAAGCGTGATGACTGCCGCCCAGATTGCCGCGAAGATGAACACTGTCCACCACCACGCACCGATGAGGTAGATCATCATAGACACAATATAACTCGTGCCGACCCAGAAGAGCAATGTCATTCTGTACGACTTCTTCGTGGGAAGTTCTGCCTTTGCGGTAGCGACTGCCGCGAAACACGGGATCGTAAGCATATTGAACGCGATGAATGCGATGAGTCCGGGAACGGTGATACCTGTTGCCTGGATCATAGTTCCCGCTGCGCCGACACCGCCGTCCGCTTCGACGTCGATCATACCGCCGACTATGCAAGCCGCAAGAGTACCGAACGTTGCGATGACGTTTTCTTTTGCGATAAGACCCGTGATTGCCGCAACTGCGAACACCCAACCGAATGCTTTAAGTTGCGAGCCGAATCCGAGCGGCGTGAACAGAGGTTGAATGAGTCCGCCGATACCCGCAAGGATTGATTTATCCATTTGCTCGTCTGCGAGGAATTGCCAAGTCCAACTGAAGTGGCTGACAAACCAGATGAGGATTGTGGAAGCAAGGATGATTGTGAACGCTTTCTTCACGAAGTGCTTCGTCTTGTCCCAAAGGTGAGCGGCAAGGTTCTTTGGTTGCGGTACGTGGTATGCAGGAAGTTCCATAATGAACGGCGGGACTTCGCCCTTCATAGTGGTTGCACGCATCAAGATGACCGCCGCGATTGCCACGACTACGCCGAGAACGTACATCATATAAGTGATAACGTCGGGATGAGAGAATCCGAATTGAGTTGCGATACCGCCTGCGATAGCAGTCAGGATAGGCAATTTTGCGCCGCAACTGAAGAACGGAATGACTCTGATTGTTGCGATTCTTTCGTTTTCGTCGGCAAGCGTGCGGGTGTTGATGAATGCGGGAACGGAACAACCGAAGCCCATAATCATCGGCATAAACGCTCTGCCCGACAAACCGAATCTTCTGAAGATTCTGTCGAGAATGAACGCTACACGCGCCATATAACCGCTGTCTTCCAAGATCGAGAAGAACAAGAACAGCAAGAGGATTTGCGGCAAGAAGCCGAGCACTGCGAACAAACCGCCGAGAACACCGTCTACGATAAGTCCAGTGCACCATTCGGGTGAGCCTGCAAGCGTAAGACCTTCGTTTACGCAAACGCTGAGGAACTCGGTGAACGTGTTGAGGATGTTTGCAAGGATCACGCCCGGTCCGTATACGCTTTCTTCATATCCGAAGAAGGTTGCCGCGCTGATGCCCGAGCACCACTCGTCGATACCGCTTACGAAAGCCGCTTCGAGTTCGCCGTCGTCGTTTGCTTCGACGGTGACTTCCCACTTACCTTTTTCGTCCGCATAGAATTTTTGATCGAGATCCGCTTCCGTCAATTCGTCAACGTAGCGAAGTTCGTGTTCTGCGGTGTAAACGTACGCTTTGGGTTCGACCGATTCGAGTTCGCCGTCTTCCGTGAAGGAAAGTTCCGCTTTGTAGCCGTCTTCGGTGTAGTACGTCGTATCTTCGTCGTACGGTGTTTGCTCGAAGTCGACGACTTGCGTATGATCGGGGTCGAGATATGCAACGGGGTCGCTGTCGAACACGCCGCCTGCGCCGAGGAACAAGAAGTCCTCTGCAAAGGTGAGGTGGAACACGAGGAACAAAATCACAAGGAAGATAGGAATACCCCAAACCTTGTGCGTCAACACCTTGTCGACCTTGTCGGAAGTGCTGAGTTTCTCTTTTTCGGTCTTCTCTTTCTTTGTGAGAACGGTCGAATAGTTCTTGGATATGTATTTATATCTGCTGTCCGCTACGATTGCTTCGAAGTCAGTTCCGAAAACGTCGTCTTTGAACGTCTTCTTGAATTCTTCGACCATTTGAGCCGCTTGCGGATGTTGACCGACTTCGATTTCGTCGAGTTCGACGAGTTTCACAGCGTGGAAGAGCGAGTTTTCAACGCCGCTGCCTTCGAGAGCGATTCTGCAATCGTTGATGAGGTGCGTAAGCGCGCTGCCTTCGAGAACGGTTCTGCCCTTTCTGGGTTGTTGGCAAACTTCGTATGCTCTTTGCATAAGTTCGTCAAGACCTTTTTCACGCAAAGCGGAAATCTCAACGACGGGAAGCCCGATCTTTTCTTCGAGGCTCTTTGCGTCGATTTTGTCGCCGTTTTTCTCAACCGCGTCCATCATATTGAGCGCGATGATCATCGGGACGTCGATTTCCATAATTTGAGTCGTAAGATAAAGGTTACGTTCAAGGTTGGTGGCGTCTACGATATTGATGACGCAATCGGGCTTTTCTTCGAGGATGTAGTTTCTCGAAATCACTTCTTCCGGTGTGTACGGGGAAAGCGAGTAGATACCGGGAAGGTCGACGATAGCGATGGGTTCTGCGCACTTTTTGTACGTTCCCTCTTTCTTATCCACCGTGACGCCCGGCCAGTTGCCGACGTGTGCGGTCGAACCTGTCAAACTGTTGAACAAAGTCGTTTTACCACAGTTCGGGTTGCCTGCGAGAGCAAATCTTTTCATTATTCTTGTACCTCCATCGTCACGACAGATGCTTCGGTTTTACGAAGCGTGAGTTCGTATCCTCTGATAGTCACCTCAATCGGATCGCCGAGAGGTGCTTTTTTGCGAAGATACACTTCTGCGCCCGGCGTAACGCCCATATCGAACAAACGACGTCTGATTCGTCCGTCGCCGCCGACTGCTTTGATTACGCCTTGCTCGCCGATAATGAAATCGCTAAGCAGTTTTTCCATTTTGTCCTCCTAAAATTTATGCTACTAAAATTTTTGTTGCCATTTCTTTGTCCAAAGCAAGACGTCCGTCTTTGATAAGGCAAATGACGCTTCCGCCGCTTTGGGATATGATACTAATTGTTGAATCGATGGTGATACCCAAACTTTCAAGGTGTTTTTTGGTTTTGTCGTCGGTCATAATCTTGACGATTCTCAAATCCTTTCCTATGGGTGCAAATACAAGCGGCATATTTCTCTCTCCTTTTGCCGATTTTTCAGATGATTTTTTGTGAATATGAAGTTTTAT
>URTQ01000114.1 GCA_900550855.1 uncultured Eubacteriales bacterium | reverse complement strand
AAAAAAACCATAAAAACCAGCCGCATTATACATCGGAACGGCAATCGGCGCAGGATTTTCTTCGGGGCGCGAAATTGCCTTGTTTTTCGGCGACACTTCCCCTCTCAACGTTGCGATTTCTTCGATTTTTATGTCGCTTTTGTGCGCAATCTTTCTCATTGCGGGCAAAAAAGGTCTTATGCCGAAAGGCAAAATCGTCAATCTCGGCATCTTCTTTGCCGCAAGCGTATCGCTATGCGCTATGCTTGCAGGCGGCGATTACATAATGCAATCTATGACGGGTATACCGCTTGCAATGGGACTTGCAATGACAATTCTCGGCGGCGTGGTTGTCGTGCTGGGAATCGAGAAAATCCGCTTGCTGAACAGCGTAGTCGTACCTCTTATCGTGCTTTGCATCGCGCTCGTGTTTTTCAAACTTCCCACCCCGTCGCACTCTTTGGCGTTCTCTTTATCGAAGCCGATTTTGTACAGCGGACTCGACGTGCTTTTGGGCGGCGTCATAATTTCCGAAGAAGGCGAAAACCTCAGTTACAAAGAGATTTTTGCAAGTTGTCTTATGATATGCGCGTTTCTGTTCGGAATGCTCTATATGTTACAAACGGTGGTTTTATCCGACGCAAACGGCAGTTTAATGCCCACTCTTGCGGTTTCCGAGCGTTTGCACCTCAAATTTGCCTGCGGCGTTTTGATTGCGGGCGCAATCTTCACAACCCTCGTTTCGTCGCTTAAAATCGTGAGCGACAGAACGACGCAATTCCTCTCGCACACGAAAAAACTGTCCGCTTTCGGCGATGAAAAACACAAGGCTTTCGTGGTGTTCTTCTGCCTTTTGATTGCCTATCCTTTGAGTTTCTTCGGCTTCGACAACATCGTCGATACGCTCTATCCCGTCAACAGCGTTCTGGGCGTAATTTTGTTTGCAATCGTCGTGATACGCTTGATTGCAAGCGCAATAATCGTCGTTAAAAACAAAAAGAAAAGCAGCTCAAAAGCCGACCGTCGCGAAAAAGTTAAAAAAGAAAGAAAAAAGAAAAGCACGCCCGAAAGCGTGCCTGCAATCTAATGATTTAATTCAACTTATTCGTGGCACCGGCAATCGTCGTCATCGCAATCGTGGTGATGACGATGGTCGTGACAATCACAATCGCCGTCGCAATCGCAATCTTCGTCGTGACAACGGCACTCGTCATCGTCGCAATCGCAGTCCTCGTCTTCACAATCGCAATCGTCGTCACATTCGTCGTCATCGTGAGAATGTTCGTGATTTTGCTTGAAATAGTCCTCAAAAGGCGATTGTCTGCTTTCGTCGTCCACTTCGTCGAGTCCTTTGAGGAAGCGATAGAACGGGTCGTCGGAAAAATCCTGCTTTAAATCGAAGTCGCCGCCCAGTTCCTCAACTGCATTGCGAAGTTCCATATACTCGTTGTAATTCGGCTCATAATTCTCGCAGAAAGTTTTGAGCACTTCTATACCCTGCTCGTCGCCGTACGCGCCTATCAGCCTTGCAAAAAGCGCAACGTCCTCGCCCTTGTAAAGATAACTCACGAGCCCCATAAATATGGCTTTGTTGCCCTTGTATTCGGCAAGGATTTCCATAAGCATTTTGCCCGTTTCGCCGTCGAGGGTGTAGATTTTGTCAATCATATCTTCGAGAATCGGCTCGCAGTCTTCCAAAAGGTATTCGTACGCTTCGAGCCTTTGGTGATAGGGCAAATCCTCGTTCAAAAGAACGTCGAGTTTTTCGAGCATTTCCTGCTTGGTTTTCACGTCGGAAGTTTGGTTATTCTCTTGCATCGTCTTCTCCGAAAATCATCTTGTAGTATTTGTCAAACGTTTTTTCATTGAGGTTGTAGCGTTCGATGGTTTGCTCGCGCATATCGTCGGCGTCGCACTCGTAGACCTTGCAGAGCAACACGCCTATGAGGGTGCGCACGCTGCGCATAGAGGATATTCTCTTGTACGCGGGTTTTGAATATTTGAGTTTGCCGTTCTCGTCCAAAGTCACGATAGAATTGACTATGTTGGTGAGAGTTGCGAGGTACATATTCGGTTCTTCGTCGGTAAAGACGATGTCGGACACGCAATACGCCACCGCGCCGTGCAAAATTCCGCCGAGTTTGTGGAAGGCGTTCGGAAACACCATATCTATGCTCTTGAATCTGTCCTGCGCCACGACGTCGAATCTGAATCTGACCGTATTTTCTTGCACGAGGCAGAACAAAAGCCTCGACATCAAATCGAAAGACAAATCCGTCGATATGAGTTGTCTTCTCAAAAAATCGCTCACCCACGGCGAATTTACGAGCGCGAGTTTGTCAACGAGCAGAAGTTTGAGGTTCTCGTTGTCGTCGGAAAACGCCCATTCGATGAGTTTTTTCATATGCGCGCTTTGCTCGTCGTGGTCGAATATGACGAGTTGCAACTCAAACGGCGACATCTTCAAGAATTTGTCCAAATCCTTGTATCTTGCGATTTTTTCGACGTACGGAAGGTTCATCGAATACGCAACTTTATCGGGATTTTGCTTGTAGAGTTGCAAAAAGTAGTCCGCAGGCGAATATTCGCCGAAAATCGTGCGCACTTTGAGCATAACCTTGCGCGCTTCCTCTTTTTGATTGAGGTTGTAAAGCGCTTGGGAAAGCCAAATCATCGTGTTGGGTTGAAGGTCGAGTTTTTCAAGCACTCTGCGCGTGTATTTGACCACTTGCGAGTGCATTTCCATATTTACGAGTATGGGCAGAATCATAAGGATTTCTTCCATATTCGTGTAATCTTTTTCGAGAATCTGGTCGAGTACGGCGTAGGCTTCCGCCATTTTGTTTTCCATCAGAAACGCCGTTGCGAGAGTGCATTTGACGGCAAGATTATCCCCGTCCTCTGCGAGCATTTTTTGCGCGTTCGCAATGACGGAATCTATGTCGTTTTTCATCATAAGGCACACCAGCACGATATGATTTGCGGCGGCTTTGGATTTAGAGCGCGGGTCGATTTCGTCCATAAGGGCGATTGCCTCGTCGAGTTTGCGTTCCCTTACGAGTTCGTACGCCTTGCTTATGAGCGATTCGTAATAGTCTTCGCCTTTTGGATAAACCACCCTGAATACCTCGTCTTGCGATTCGCCGCCCATACTTCCCATATCTTCGGGCAGTTGCAAGTCGTACGCGTCGGCGATGTCGCGAAGATAGTATTCGGCAACGTCGGGAAGATTTACGTCGAGGAAATTCATTGCGAGTTGATAAAAAATGCGATCTCTGTCGTCGGCACACGGGTGCTTTGCCAGTGCCTTGTAGAGAGTCGCATTTGAAATTTCCCACGCGCCGAGCGATGCGTAAACGCCGGCAAGCGCAAGAGACGCTTCAACGAAGCGTTCATCTATCGAGAGAGCCTTGTCGAGATAAGTTATGCTTTTTTCGGTTTCGCCGTTTTTGAAAGCGGTTTCGGCAAGGTTGAGATAATCCTCTTTTGAAAGATTAAACCCTATGATTTGCGCCATTATTTTTTCTTTTTCTTCTTAGGATTTTGGAAAGGCACGGTTTGTTTTGCTTTCTTCTTTTGCGCGCCTTGAACGGATCCGTTCGCATACGGATTTTGTTTTGCGGCTTTTCTTTGTTCCGCAATCTGCACTTTTTGCTCGTCCGCCTTCAAATTGTGGCACTTGACCATACCTCTCGAAGCGACCGCAATCCAGCAAAGAGCCATAAACGTCGT
Organism: uncultured Eubacteriales bacterium; assembly: GCA_900550855.1. GTDB lineage: Bacteria > Bacillota > Clostridia > Christensenellales > CAG-917 > CAG-475. Next base: position 908 of record URTQ01000114.1, on the reverse strand, counting down.
GCCTACGAGAGCCATAGCGATGTATATGATTATGCCCAAAAGGTTATTTACGGCGCAAAGTCCGAGCGGAAGCGCGGAAAGGATTGCGACGGCAGGGATGCTCAAAAGGTTGTTTGCGATAAGCACGATTGCGTTTTTGAAGCATTGACCGAAAGTGAGTTCGTAGGACGTGAAAAGTCCCATCATAACCACGGGTATGAGAAGAAGCGGCGCGCCGATGACGAAACTGAACACGACCGCGCAATACGCGCCCGCGCCCACAGTTCCGAGTGCCTGTTGTTCCAAAAGGTACATAAGCGACTCGACCATACCAAGTGCGATAACCACCATCATAAGACCTGCCAAGAGGAACTTCCACCAGTATTTCGCAAAGCCCATCCAGTAGGTTTTTGCCCAATTCTTGTAGTAGTCCTGATAGAAACTGCGTTTTGCGCAGTAGAACAAGCCCGAAAGTCCGAGCGAGCCGAAAAGGAAACACGCGCCGTACATTGCCATAACGGGCATTTTGACGTTGCGATAAAGGCTTCCGACGCTCACCGCTATGCTATCGCCGCCGCCGGGGAAACCTACGCCGATGTCGCCCATAAAGTTGTACGTTCCGCCGATTGTGAGGTTTTCGAAATAACCCGAAAACCACGCGAAAATCACGATAAACGGAATTGTGAATATCAAAAAGAACAACGTCGCTTTGAAAAGCGTCGCAAACTCGCCGCGCATAACCGCGGCGGCTCTTGCAATAAACGAATCGGGATATTCTTTGACGGGGCGCGCTTCTGCGAGTCCTGCCACAAGTATTTTTTGAGGTTCTTCCGGCTCTTTGCGAACTGCTGCGTCCGTAAAGAGTTTGCCGAGCAAAAGTTTTTTGGGCTTTTTGGGCATCGTGTATGCCGAGTTGGGATTGTTGTTTG
>URTQ01000113.1 GCA_900550855.1 uncultured Eubacteriales bacterium | reverse complement strand
CCGCCCGCTTCGCGTGGGGCAACACTCGGCTCTCGCATAGAAAAGTATCGTCTTCTTGTTATTCCACTCGTTCACGGGCGGAAAAGCCACACTCGCCCGTTCACTTGTACTAATCGTCAAGCTCGGCGCTCGCTGCGGTCATCGCCCTGCGATTCCAATTCCGTCTGCGAATGAGTGTAGACGTATATATAAACAAAAAGACTTATCCTGATGGATAAGTCTCATCATTTCAAATAAAACCGGAGACAACGCTCGTGTTAGCGGCTTTATTGCACTTTCGGGGAAAAGTGCCGATTACTCCCTTATTTAATGCGATTGTATCATAACTTGTTTTGCTCGTCAAACGATTTATTTGCCCGACGTAACGAGTTTGTATACAATTTTCGTTTTATTTGTTTATTATATACTTCTTGACAATCGTTGGTGTGCGCTTTTCGATTGTTTGAGTTCGTTTGGTTCTGTTTGAGCCTATATGGCGACTGCTCGTTTTGTTTGGTACGACGCGCGCTTGTTTTTTGTCGGCTTGCGTGTGTTTTGCGGTTGCTTACTTGTTTGCAAATTCCGCTTTGAGTTCGAAACAAGGGCGTTTGCGCACGAAACCTATCATCGTGAGGTTGTCGCCGTCGAGGGTATATTCGAGCCGCACGCTCGCGCCGAGTTTTATCTCGGACTTGAACTCGATTTCAAGAGTTTTGAGCGTATGCGCGGCAAGGTAGTCTTTGCCCAAAACGTCTTCCATACAATCGAGGTATTTGGCGTTGTTCATATGCCCGTTTATATCCACTTGACTGTATGCGACTTTGAAGCGCTTTACGTTTTGTTGCTTGCCGAGAGATACGCCGAAAGACAATGGAATTTCGTTGCCCGTTTTTATGCCTTGAACGACCACGCCGTAGTTTTCGGGGAACACCATTTTGCGCTTTTTTGCGTCCATCAAAAGCCAGACGGCACTCGCTTTGAGCAGGGTGTTTCCGTCCTTGTCGAGCATTTGATAGTATCTCGGAAACAGCACGCGCATAGTGTCGCCCGCCCAACTCGAAAGGGTGACTTCGTCGTCGTAGCAGGGCAGTTTTTCTATTTCCAGACGCACTCTGCAAACCACCCACAACGCGCCTTTGTCAAGAGTTTTCTCTCTGCCCGCGCCGAGTGCCTCGGTGTGCGCGATTGATATTTCCTGAAGGTTGCGCATAAGCACCGACGGGCGCAAGTTGCGATACATCGTCACGTCGTCGGCAAGCAGTTTGTGGTGGGTTGTATATACCAAATCAGCCATTTATATCACCGTTTTGTATTGTTAAACGTCACGTTGCGACAAAAATCACTTCGTAGCCGCATTGTATACGACGTCCACGACTTCTGATACGGTGCGCAGTTTCATCCACGTTTTATCGGGGATTTTTACGCCATAGTCGCTTTCGAGCGTGCAGATGATATAGATGTAGTTGAGCGATTCGTAACCCTTTGAATTGATTGCGGTTTCGCCCGTGATTTCTTCGTTTTGCAAAGAGGGGATATATTGCTTGATAAGTCCTGCCAGTTTGTTTTGAATCTCTTGTTTGCTTACTTGTGCCATATCTGCTCCTTTTATGCCGTTTGCATATTAAGAATTGTTTTTATATTGTCGAGTTGTTTTGCGTCTTTACAGTTCGTATCTTTTCACTTTGCCCGTCGCCGTTCTCGGCAATGCGTGCGGCAAAACTTCGAGTCGGGTTATCTGCATATTGAACGGCTTGTTTTTGTTGAACGCCGCAAGTTTCTCTTTGAGCAAACTCACGTTCAAAAAACCGTCGTCGTTGCCCACGAACAAGGTTATCGCGTCGTCCTTGATTGCAAGCGCGGCGTCTTCGAGTCCGAGTTCGGTCGCAATCTGATTTTCCCATTCGGGCAAGAAAATTTTGTTGCCGTTTTCAAGCACGATGACGTCTTTTTTGCGACCCGTGATATAAAGGTTTCCGTCCTCGTCGAATCTGCCGAGGTCGCCCGTGTGCAACACGCCGTCGATAAGCACTTCGTCGGTTGCCTCTTTGTTTTTGTAGTAGCCTTGCATAATACACTCGGGGCAACGAATGAGAATTTCGCCGTCATCGCCGAGCGTAATCTCGTCGTCGGGGCATACCGACATCGCAAACGGATTTTCGCCGCAACTTATCGCAACGCCGCTCGACGTTTCGGTGAGTCCGTATCCGAAGCGCACTTCGATTCCTTTCGCTTTTGCCGCCGCAAGCATTTGCTCTGTTGCGGGGCCTGCGCCTACGAGTATCATTCTCAATCCGTCGTTGAGCGCGTTGAAGCCGATGAGGAATTTGAGAATTGACGGTACGACGGATATAATCGTGGGCTTAAAGTAGTCGCAATCTTTGACGATGTAGCGCATACCTCTCGTCATCGATACGCACGCGCCTTGCGACATAGGCCACAGCATTGCGCATACGAATCCGAAAACGTGGGTGAGGGGAAGCATACAAAGCAGATTGTCGCTTGCGTTGCAAGGGCATTTTGCCTGTCCGTTCCACGCGCTCGCGCACAGCGATTTCGACGTCAAAACGACCGCTTTCGAGGAATGAGTCGTACCCGACGTGAAAAACAGTATATTTCCTTCGCCGTCCGCGAGATTTACCTTTTCGGAAGGCGCGATTTTGAGTTTAGAGGCGTACGGTGCGGTCAAGCCGTCCGTCAAGAGCGTTTCCACGTCGGTGGCAAGCACTTGCGACTGAATCACCGCCGGCTCGCTCATCGGGTCGAGTAAAACCGTCTGCTTACGCGCGAGCACGCACGCGTACATATCTATAATCCACTTTTTCGACGGCGCTTGTAAAATGCCGACGCAATTTGCGTCCAAATGCTCGATTTGCGACTTGCGTATCTGAATTTCGTCATACAACGCCGCGTACGTCAAACGTTTGATTTGTCCGTCCTCGTCGTACGCGAGAGCGACGTCGTCGGCGTGATTTCTCGCATTGTTTTGCAGCAGTTCGTCAAAGGATTTGAATTTCATACTCACCTCCGAATCAACGTATATTATAACACGCCTGTTTTTGCTTGTGAATACCAAATCGATAAATAAATAAAAAAATATCGATTTTTTTTCAAAATTATTTACAATTCAAAAATAGGTGCTATAATTTAATTATCAAACAAAGGGTTTGAATAAACTGTATTTTTAATTAAGGAGAGACTTATGGCTAAAAACGACAAGATTTGTATCATCGGCGCAGGTCCTGCGGGATTGAGCGCGGCTGTACACCTTGAGAAGAACGGATACACCGACTACGCTATCCTCGAAAGAGAAGATCACGTTGGCGGCAAGTGCCATTCTCCGTATCACGATGGAAAGAGATTCGAAATGGGCGCAATTATGGGTTGCCCGACCTACTACGCTGTGCACGAACTCGAATTGTTCGGCGGCGTTGACCACGACGGACCGAAACTCGAACGTGCTTACCGCAGACAAAACGGCAAACCGTACGATCCGTTCAATCCCAAGAAGAACCCGCTTCTCATCCCGCACCTTTTGAGAATGAAATCTCAGGTTAAGAAACTTGGCACTTTGCTTGCAACCAAGTATAAGGGCTATCAATACACGGGTCACAAGGGAATTTCCGAAGGCAAGTACGACGGATACGATCCAGTAACCGGCGAACACGTCGTCGGCGAGAACCCCAACCTCAAAGATCTCAGTATGAACTTCACAGACTTCTGCAAGATGAACGGCGTTTCCCTTGCACAAGAAATTTGGATCGGACCGTACACCGCTTTCGGATACGGATTCTTTGACGAGATCCCTGCGGCATACGTTCTCAAATATTTGGATTTTGCAACCGCGATGTACTTTGTCAACAAAGACTTGTGGACATGGAAAGACGGCACTCAATCCATCTATGAAGCGGTCAATGCAAAATTGCAACATCCCGCTCGCCTCAACGTCAACATCACAAAAGTTACGCGTGAAAACGGCAAAGTGCAAGTTTACGTCGGCGACGAGATGGAAGAATTTGACAAGATCATCGTCACTGCGCCGCTTCAATATTTGCCCAACTACTTCGACGCAACCGAAGACGAGAAGAAACTCTTTGCAAAAATCGATTACGAGCGTTACGACGTCACCGCAATCACTTGCAAGAAGGGAACGTATTATCCCGATATGTCCGGCTATCTCTTTGACAATATGACGCCCGAACGCATCGGTCACCTTATGGTCTTCTATCACAGATGGGCAAACGAACCAAACCAAGTTCTCACCACCTACGTTCTTCGCAACTACAAGGGCAAGGAACTCAAATCCTACGACGAAGCAAAGAAGATGGCTTGGGACGATATGAAACTCTGCGGCATCGATATTGACAAATGCGTCTACGAGCGCAAGTGGTATTACTTCCCGCACGTCTTCGAAAAGGATTACGCTGACGGTTGGTACGAGAAAGTCGAAGCAATGCAAGGCAACCTCAACACCTACTATGCAGGCGAGATTATGAGTTTCGGCGATATGGAAGAAACCGTTCAATATTCCAAAGACCTCGTCGCAAGATTTTTCTAAAAATGCGCTATTGAGCGAATAACATTGTCAGAGGCACCCGCCCGACAACTCATTTACGATTAGTAAATTAGGGTTGCCGTTCGGG
>URTQ01000112.1 GCA_900550855.1 uncultured Eubacteriales bacterium | reverse complement strand
TTAAATCAATAATACGGGCGAACTTTTTTTCGACGATTTTTGTGCTATTTTCTTGAAAAAATTGATAAACGCCACAAGATGTGGTATAGTGATTGTAGTCAAAATGCGGCGAAAAGTCGCGAAAAGGCGGTAAAATTTCGCTATGAACAACTTTAATCTCAATCCCCAACAACTAGCCGCAGTCAACGACACCGAAGGCGCGGTTTTGGTTATCGCAGGCGCGGGAAGCGGAAAAACTCGCGTGCTTACGGCAAGAGTATGTCATCTCATCGAAAACGGCGTCGCCCCGTACAATATTTTGGCAATCACTTTTACCAACAAAGCCGCGAACGAAATGAAAGAACGTATCGAAAAATATCTCGGCTCGCAGAGCGTGTGGGCAAGCACTTTCCACTCGATGTGCGCGCGTATTTTGCGATTCGATGCGGATAGAATAGGGTATTCAAAAGATTTCACCATTTACACCGACCTCGAAAGCGAGAGAGTCGTTAAGCGCGTTTTGCAGGATTATCCGCAGGCAGACCCGAAAAACAAAGGGGATTATCTTTGGCATATCTCGCGTGCAAAAACCCTCGATATGTCGCCCGAAGTCTATTACGACGCGATAAAAAACGACGATAACGACGCGTACAATATCTTCCAAGTTTATTCGAGATACGAACAGGAACTCAAAAACTGCAACTGTATGGATTTCGACGATTTGCTTCTCAAAACCGTGCAACTGTTCCGCGAGTGTCCTGACGTTTTGGAAAGATATCAAAGACGATTCAAATATATCTGCGTAGACGAGTTTCAAGATACAAACAAACTGCAATACGACATCGTTAAAATGCTCTCAAAACTCAACGGCAACTTGTTCGTAGTGGGCGACGAGGACCAGTCTATTTACAGTTGGCGAGGCGCGGAAATCAAGAATATTCTCGACTTTTCAAAGGATTTCCCGAACGCAAAGGTCTACAAACTGGAACAAAACTACCGCAGTACGACGTCCATTTTGCAGGCGGCGAACAACGTCATAAAAAATAACTCGAACCGCAACGAAAAAACGCTGTGGTCAGAGATTAAGGACGACGATTCCATCGAATATTACGAGGCGTACAACGACCGCGACGAAGCGACGAACGTCGCTCGAACCATAAACACCTTGCACAGAAACGGCGAAAATTACAAGGATATGGCGGTTTTGGTGCGTGCAAACTCGGTGACTCGTCAGTTCGAAGAAGAATTTAATCTGCACGGCATACCGTACAAAGTTTTCGGCGGTTTCAGATTCTACGAACGCAAGGAAATCAAGGACGCGCTCGCGTACGTCCGACTCGCAATAAATCCGAGCGACAACGACAGTATTTTGCGAGTCGTAAACTATCCAAAGCGCGGCATAGGCAACACTGCCGTGCAAGAGTTGCAAGACGTTGCGAAAGCAAAGTCCACGACTATGTTTTCGGTGCTTTTGAATCCCGAATGGCTCACGCCGACCACCGCTAAAAAACTTGCGCCTTTTACGCAAATAGCCACGGATTTGGTGCAATTTTCAAAGCAAATGCAGGCGGTCGAGTTCGTGCAATACGTCATCCGTCGAAGCGGACTCGAAGCCGCGCTTTCACAAAGTCAAGAACCCGAGGACGCAAACCGTCTTGAAAACATCGAAGAACTCGTGTCCGCCGTTCAGCAATTCGAGCAGGACAACGAGGGCGCGAGTATATCCGACTTTATGCAATCGGTCGCGCTTGTTTCGGATACCGACGAGATGAACAACGACGATTACGTTACGATTGCAACCATACACGCGGTGAAAGGACTCGAATTCGACGACGTATTCCTCGTTGCGCTCGAAGACGGAATTTTCCCGACGCAAAGAGCGATTACGGCAGGGGACGTCGAGGAAGAAAGACGACTTATGTACGTCGCTATAACGCGCGCGAGAAAGAAATTGTTTGTGCTTAACGCTCGTCAACGCTATCGTTTCGGGCGTACGGAATACTTGCCGAAGAGTCGTTTCGTGGGCGAAATGAGCGGATTCAAATCCTCTATGCGCTATGCAAATTCAAATTATACGTCACCTACGTTCGACACCAAAGACCGCATAAAACTCGGTGTGAACAATCCGCAAACGTCGGCGTTCAAAAAGAATTTGTCGAACGGATTTTCGAAATCCACTCTCGAAACGCCGAAAAAAGCCTCTAACGTGGACTATTCGCAATTCAAAAAGGATACAATCGTCGAACATAACAAGTTCGGTCGCGGTATCATAATCCAAACGAGCGGCGACGGCGAAGACAAGATTGCGGCAATCGCATTCAAAGGACTCGGCGTAAAGAGATTCTCGCTCGCAATCGCGGCGGCAAACCTCAAAGTCATCGGCAAAAACGACAACGACTGATAGAGAACAATCGGCATAAAATCGCAACTTTCGCCATATCGCCATAAGCGCGATTTTGCAAGGTGAAATGCGAATTAATGTTGTTAGATGCTCGAAAATCCGCATATATAAAATGCGATATTGACAAGAAGCGGATTATAAGTTAAGTTTGAATGGGTATGCCTTTGAAAATTAAGGCAACAAATAGGAAGTTATGGACAAACTTGCAAGAATGAAAGAACTTATCGCAACTCTCAACGAGTGGGCGAGATTGTATTACGAAGAAGACGCGCCCGTCGTTTCGGACGCAGAGTACGACCGCCTCTACGACGAGTTGAGAACCCTCGAACAAGAGGAAGGCTATTCTTTGCCCACGAGTCCAACGCACAGAGTGGGCGGCGCGCCCAAAGGCAAATTCGAGCAATCAAAGCATCTTTTGCGCCTTTACAGCCTCGATAAGTGTCAATCGAAAGAAGAATTTTACGAGTGGTGCAACCGTATCGTGAAAGCGGTCGGATATTTGCCGAAACTCACTTGCGAATACAAATTCGACGGTCTTACACTCAATATTTTGTACGAAAACGGCAAAATCGTAAAAGCGTCAACGAGAGGCAACGGCGTTGTCGGCGAAGTGGTTACGGCGCAGGTGAACACCATCAAAAAACTGCCGAAAACCATCGAATATAAGGGCAGAATAGAGATTCAGGGCGAGGGTATTTTGCGCCTTTCAAGGCTCAACGAATACAATATGACGGCAAGCGAACCGCTCAAAAACGCAAGAAACGGCGCGGCGGGCGCAATCCGCAATCTCAATCCCGAAGTCACCGCGCAGCGCGGATTGTCCTTTTTTGCGTACAATATCGGTTACAGCGACAAAACATTTGAAACTCAAACGGAAATGCGCGAGTTTTTGAAAAAAGAAGGGTTTGAAACCGAAGGCGACTTTGAAATCGTAAGCGACGCGCAAGCCGCTATGAAATACGCCGACAATACGGGCGAAAAACGTGAAAATCTCGATTATCTTATCGACGGCGTAGTGTTCAAAGTGGACGACGTTAGGTTGAGAGAGGAAATCGGATTCACCGAAAAGTTTCCGAAATGGGCGGTTGCGTACAAGTTTAAGGCGGACGAGATGACGACGACCTTGCAAGACGTAGAGTGGCAAGTGTCGAGAAGCGCGAAACTCAATCCAATCGCGATACTCGAACCCGTGGATATAGGCGGCGTAACCGTGTCGAGAGCAACCCTCAACAACTACGGCGATATTCTCAAAAAGAAGGTAAAAATAGGGGATAAGGTGTTCGTAAGGCGCTCAAACGACGTCATTCCCGAAATTATGGGCGTTGCAATCGAAAATCCGAACGCAAAAACCATTGAAAAACCCACGGAATGTCCGGTTTGCCACGCACCCGTAAAGGAAGTGGGCGCGTTTTTGTACTGCACGGGCGATAACTGCGCGCCCCAAATCATATCGAAACTTGACCATTTTGCATCCAAAGACGCAATGGATATAGACGGATTCAGCGAGAAAACCGCCGAAAAAAAAAGAAAGGAAAAGGGGGGGAGGAAGCAAAAAAACCGCCGAACTTTTGTACAACGAAACGCACGTCGAAGACGCCGTGGATTTGATGAACATAAATGCGACCGACCTTTTCGGACTTGAAGGATTCGGTGATAAAAAGATTGACAATTTGCTCGGCGCGATTGAAAAATCGAAGCATACGACCCTTGACAGATTCCTGTTTGCGCTCGGAATCGACGGCATAGGCAAAAAGACCGCAAAAGACTTGGTTAAGCGGTTTAGAACGCTGGAAAACCTGCAAAACGCAACTGTTGCGGAACTCGGCGCGGTTGACGGCATAGGCGAAGTGCTTGCAAACAACGTTTTTGAGTTTTTCCGTGATTCTAACAATGCGGATTTTGTAAAACGCTTGCTTGAAAGCGGCATAGTGTTCGAAGAATCCGAAGAAAAGCAAGGCGTGTTCAGCGGAATGAGAATCGTGCTTACGGGTTCGCTTCCGACATACAAGAGAGGCGAGGCTACGAAACTCATCGAGGACAACGGCGGCGAGGTTGCCGCTTCGGTGTCAAAAACCGTAAATCTCGTGCTTGCGGGCGAGGACGCCGGCTCTAAACTCGAAAAGGCGCAGAAACTCGGAATCGAGATAATCGACGAGGAACGTTTCAAGAGTATGCTCGGTTTGTGATTCAACCGTAACTTGCTCAAAACTCGAAAAATATTGTTTTTTCCACTTAAAAAGGCACTTGTG
>URTQ01000111.1 GCA_900550855.1 uncultured Eubacteriales bacterium | reverse complement strand
AAGTATGAACAAAATCATTTGCGTAAATCCGCCGAAATTCGTAAAAGCAATCCTTAAACTCTTTGTGAAAAAAGACAAAGAGAAGAAGTGAACGGAAGAAGTTAAATTCTTCTCGCAATAGCGAAAACATAGTTTTTTACAACAAAAAAACGCCTTCCTTTCGGAAGGCTAACGTTGATTGCTACATTATTCAGAAGGAATTACGCACGGTCAACTTTGCCGGAACGAAGACAACGTGTGCAAACGTAAGTTTCTTCAACTCCGCCGGTCGGTGTATTGACTTTGACTTTTTGAACGTTGGGCGCCCAACTGCGTCTGGTCTTTCTGTTGCTGTGGCTGACTGCGTTGCCGCTCATTCTGCCTTTTCCGCATACACTACAAACTCTGGACATATACTGTACCTCCTAATTTGAACGATTGATATTCTATCAAATATAAATAGGTTTTGCAACTGATTTGCATAAAATTTGTGGTTTAGTTGCAAAAAATTATCTTATATAGTAATATTTTAGAAAAAGGAATTGATATGTCGCTTTCAACTTCAAACAAGTTTGGCAAAATTTCCGTGAGCGATGAGGCTATGCAGATTATCGTAAGCCACTCGGCTCAGGACTGTTACGGCGTGGTGGATTTGGTTTCACGCCGTTTCAGCGATAATATAAGCCAACTTCTCGGAAAAAATCAACTCGGCAAAGGTGCGCTCGTTCAGACTGTGGACGACCTTATCTACGTCGAGTTGTTTGTCGTTTTGAAACTTGGGGTGAATATAGAAGCAGTCAAAAAGTCCCTTGCGGATGCGGTCAAGTTCTCGCTTGAAACGTTCACGGGTATGCGCGTAAAACGCGTTCACGTCAACGTGGTGGGCATTCGCGTGTGATAGGTATATACAAAAATGATAAGAATTGACGGATTAAAATTCAAAGAAATGCTGCAAGGCGGCGCAAAGGCTCTCGAAATGAACAGGGCTATCGTTGACGAACTCAACGTATTTCCCGTTCCCGACGGCGATACAGGCACGAATATGTCGCTCACGCTCGCGTCGGCTGTGAGAGAAGCGAACGCTTGCGGCTCTTTGCTCATAGACGAAATCGCGCTCGCGTTCTCGAAAGGCGCGCTCAAAGGCGCAAGAGGCAATTCGGGCGTTATCTCATCCCAAATTTTCAGAGGATTCGCCGTGGCTCTCGAAGGCAAAGCCGACCTTTCGCCGAAAACGTTCGCAGAATGTTTGAAAAAGGGTACGGAAATTGCGTACAGCGCGGTCACTAAACCCAAAGAAGGCACGATTCTCACCGTCGTCAGAGCAATGGCGGAAGAAGCGCAAAGCGCGTCGAAAGGCAAAAAAATCGAATTTGAATCCTTCCTTAAACGCGTTATAGACGCAGGCGAGGAAATTTTGCAAAAGACCCCCGATATGCTTCCCGTGCTCAAAAAAGCAGGCGTCGTTGGCGCAGGCGGCAGAGGTTTGGTGACGGTGTTTGACGGTATGTATCGCACGCTTATCGGCGAGGAACTCGTGCTTATCAGCGGCGGCAAAGTCGCAACGGAAGAAAGCGCGCCGCTCGCCGCGCCGAGCGAGGAATTCGACCCGCTCGAAAACGACTACGAACATATTACGTTCCAGTACTGCACGGAATATTTTATCACGCACCTCAAAAACGAAGTCACGACGGCTGCAATCAACAAGTATAGGGATTATCTTATGACAATCGGCGATTGCGTGCTCGTCATCGGCGATACAGACCTCGTGAAAACGCACGTTCACACCAACCATCCCGACAGAGCGTTGAAAGCGGCTCTCGGACTTGGCGAACTCGACGGCGTGAAAATCGAGAATATGCTCGAACAAAACCGCAAAATCCACGCAAACGACAAGCCCGACGAGGAAGAAGAACTCAAAGAATACGCGATGATTTCCATTTGCTCGGGCGAAGGTATGGCAAATATATTCAAAGATTTGATGGTGGACATCGTGGTCGAGGGCGGTCAGACTATGAATCCGAGCGTCGACGACATTCTCAAAGCGGTCAACGACGCAAAAGCGAAAAACGTTTTCGTGCTTCCCAACAACTCGAACATCATTCTTGCCGCAAATCAGGCAAAAGAACTTGCAAAAGCTGAAGTGTACGTCATTCCGACGACTAATATGCCGGAAGGAATTTCCGCTTCGCTTGCGTTCGATTCCGATTCAACGCCCGAAGACAACTACGAAAATATGTGCGTTGCAATGCGCGACGTGACTTGCGCAGAAGTTACGCACGCCGTTCGTTCCACGCGTATGAACAGATTTTCCGTAAAAGAGGGCGATATAATCGGCATTTGCGAAAAGAAAATCGTCGCAAAGAGACAAAGCATAGAAGAAACCACTCTCGATACGATAAGAAAAATCGCAAAAGACAAGGATATGCTCACGCTTTATTACGGCAAAGACGTGACGGAAGACGAGGCAAACGCGCTTGTCGAAAAGGTTTCGGAAGAATTTGACTGGCTCGAAACTGCTTGCTATGCCGGCGGACAACCACATTATTTCTACATAATTTCCGCAGAATAAAATGCTTACGTTGCGCGATGTAAAAGGCGTCGGTGACGCAACGATAAAAAAACTCAACGACCTTGACATACATTCCGTATTCGAGGTCTTTTCTTTTTTGCCGCGCAAGTATATCGACCTTAAAAGTCCTATCAAAGTTATTGACGCGCAGGCAGGACAACTGGTGTTGCTCGAAGGCAGAGTAGAGAGCGTTTCGAGCGTGACTCGCTCTAAAACGAAATCCTTTTTCGTCATATTCAGTGACAACCTCGCAAACAACAGAATTTACTTCAAAGCGATGTTTTACAATATGCCGTTCTTGCACGACGGATTTGCGGTCGGGCAGTCGTATAGAATGCTCACGAGGCTTTCAAACGATCAAGGCTCGCTCACCGTCGTAAATCCCTCTCTTGAAAAAATCGAAAAGATTTCAAAACTCGACGGTATATATGCGCTTTATCCGCTCGGTTCGGTGATGGGGCAGAACGCTTTTAAGAACATCGTCTATTCTGCACTCGATAGTGTAAAGGGCGCAACGTACGATGGCAATCTTGCCAAAATCAACAAGGATTTCGCATTGTGTTTCGAGGCGGCGCATAGACCTACGAGCATAAATATTGCCGAAAGGGCGATAGATTCTCTCGCTTCGCTCGACCTTGCAATCGTACTGTCGATTTACAGAAAACTGCGTAATAACGCTCAAAAAGCGAGAAAAGTATTTTACAATTTCGACAATTTTAGAATAGTTGACTACACAAATACGCTTTCATTCGCCTCGACGGACTCGCAAGCGCAGGCGTTTGAAGACATTATGTCGGATATGCGCTCTGACGAATATATGTCGAGAATAATAAGCGGCGACGTGGGAAGCGGAAAAACCGCCGTTGCGTTCTTTGCAATGTGTGCGGCGGCAAAAGGCGGAAAGCAAGCCGCGCTTATGGCGCCCACCGAAATTCTTGCGACTCAACACGCAAAGAAGTTTGCGCAAGTTGCAAAGGCAATGGGAATACGCTTTGCATTGCTCACGAGTTCTTGCACTCAAAGCGAGAGAAGAAACGTGCTTGCAGGACTTAAAAACGGATATTATCAATGCGTTATCGGCACAAACTCGCTCGTGTCCGACGACGTCGAATACAAAAATCTTGCTTTGGCGGTTATAGACGAACAACACAGATTCGGCGTAAACGACAGAGCGAAGTTGGAAAGAAAAGGCGCGTGCGACGTGTTGAGCCTCACGGCAACGCCCATTCCGCGCTCGATGGCTTTAACTTTTTACGAAGATATTGCCATTTCTCGCATAGAAAAACGCGCGGAAGCGCAAACGAACGTTATAACGTCCGTATACGAAGATTTGCAATCGTCCGTAGAGTTTATCGTGCGAAAACTAAAAGAGGGAAAACAAGCGTTTATCGTTTGTCCGTCCATATTCGACGCTGAGGGCAATAACATTATGTCGATTGAGAGTTTTATGCGTGATTTCGGCAATCTATTCGAGGATTTTGCCGTTTCTGTTATTCACGGAAAACTCAAAAACGAGGAAAAAGAACGCGCTATGACCGAGTTTTCGCAAGGCAATACGCGGCTTTTGGTCGCAACGAGCGTGATAGAGGTCGGAATAGACACCAAAGCAACCGAAATCCTTATTTTGAACGCGGACAGATTCGGACTTTCGTCCTTGCACCAACTTCGCGGCAGAGTGGGCAGAGACGGAAGCGAAGCGCATTGCATTTTGCATTCCTCGAACAAAGGCGAAAAGGCAATCGAGAGGCTTCAAACGCTTGAAAAGTCAAACGACGGTCAATATCTTGCCGAAGTGGACTTCGAAATGCGCGGCGCAGGCGACTTTTTGGGCGTAAAACAGAGCGGTCGCTCGCTCACGCCTATGTTTTCGCTCGAAGTCAACGCGCAAATTTTGTCGAACGCAAAGGAATACGCCGATAAATACCTTTCAAATCTTTCGTTAAACGAACTTTTGGCTCTCACAAGGACGTCGAAATCCAGAATCGACGCGTTTTTAGACACCATAAATTCGGTCACGCTCAACAGTTGAGTTGACATATTTCTTATTTTTGGTATAATATAATTAAATGGTGGTGCAGTATTCTAGTCAGATTCCACCGACTCGGAGGCGG
>URTQ01000110.1 GCA_900550855.1 uncultured Eubacteriales bacterium | reverse complement strand
CTTTGATGTCAATCAACAATTAAAAAGAATATTTATGGGCGGGGCATTGCCCCACACCCAAACAGAATAAAAGGCACGCGTTTGCGTGCCTTTTTTAAAACAACTAACCGCTTGCGCCGACGGCGCAAAAAACAAGCAGATAATCTTGCGAAACTGTGGTTTGAGTTTTTGTCCGTCTTATTTTGATAGCAAAGATTCTCTGCGCGGTAGAGAGATTAAAAAAGCGATATATAAAAAGAAAGCACGCATTTGCGTGCTTTCTGTAAGCATATCGCTTTTTTAATCGGCATCCAAAGCATCCAATCTTATTTGTTTCTTTTCTTCTTTGGTGAGTTTTCTGCCTTTTGTGAGTTGCTTGCTGTCGCCGTGTTTGACGAAGAACATCAACACGATTGCGATGACGATGCAAATCGCACTGTAAAGGAACAAATATTTGTTGCCGCCTGCGTCCATAATCGCGCCGCCGATTGCGGGGGTGATTGCTTGTGCGGACATCGTTGCAACGTAGTAATAACCGGTGTATTGACCGACCGTTTCCGCTGTCGAAAGTTCGGTGACCATCGGGAACGTGTTGACGTTTGCGATGATAAGACCGAAGCCTGCAATGAGGTAGAACAGAGCGAACAACACTGCGGGGATAGCCGCAACGTCGTTGGGCTGAACGGCAAAGCAGATGAGCAAGAACGAAACGACTGCGAGCGCGAAGCCGATCATAATGGATTTTCTTCTGCCGATTTTTGCCGCCATATATCCGACGGGGATAAATGCGATTGCGCTTATGCCCATCGAAACGCCCGAAATGATGGACGCAACGCCTGCGGAAAGGTTGAGTGCTTTCGTCGTATAAATGGAAAGGTTGGACGAAACCGCGTTGTAGCCCATAAACCACATAAAGATTGAAGCGAGAATGAGCGCAAACGATTTGAGTCTGCCTTTTTCGAGGTCATTCTTCGAGCCCCACCATTCTTTGGGGGATTGACTTTTTTTCTTCGCATTTTCGACAACTTGTTTTGCAAAATCGAGAGTTTCGGGCGCGACTTCTTCTTTGGTCGTGCCGTTGACGATTTCTTGCACTTCGCCGTCGGGCTTGCTGTCGAGGTTGTATTCTGCGTCGCCTTCGGAAATGAGTTCTTCCGCAAATTTTTCCGCTTCGGGATTCTCGCCTTCCGCAAAGTCGTCGATTTCGTATTCCTTGCAGATTTCTTGGCATTTTGCAACCAACTTACGCTCGTTGACGAGAGCGAGGAATCCGGCGAGAAGCAAGAGCATACCCGCCGCAACCGAACCGAAGATGATGACGTAGTTTTCAAGGCGTTGACCGAACAAAACCACCGTGTAAATCAAGAACGCTATTGCGCCGCCGATACCGCCGCAAAGGTTGATGATAGCGTTTGCTTGCGAGCGCAAGGGCTTCGGTGTGACGTCGGGCATAAGCGCGACTGCGGGGGAACGGAAGGTTGCCATTGCGATAAGCACCAAAAGAAGAATGACCATATACACGACGAGGCTCTTGATACCTGCGTCGGTCTTGGTGCATTTTTCGTGGACTTCGTTGCTTATGTAGGTGTTCATACCTGCCGCAACGTATTTTTTGTAAGCGGCGTTGCTGTCAACGAGGTCTTGATACGTCTTGCCTTCGACGGGCGAGGCGACAGACAAATCTTCGACGACGTTGCCGTCGTAGTAGTACGTCGTTGCGCCGAGCATATTGAGGACGGCTTTTTTGGATGTCATCTTGCCGTAGTAGCGCAAAGAAACGAAGTCTTCTCTCGTGACCTTATTGTTGTTGAGGTAGGTGAGGTCGCAATAGTTTGCACTGCCTTCCTTGCCGGCGACCGCGTTGTCGTACCATTCTTCGAGAAGCGGTTGCATAAACGTGTCGCTGTCGAGTTGCGTTTCGATTTGGGTGGTGAGTTCTTGCGCTTTTGCCTGTTGTTTGAGGGTGGCAACGGGAACGAACACCATAAGCACAACCGCGCAAACCGTACCGATGACGATAAACGGCGTACGGCGACCCCATTTTTTGACGAGTTTGCCGTGAGCGTTGTCGCTGAGTTTGCCGAAAAGCGGCAACATAAAGAGGGACAAGAGGTTGTCAAGGCCCATAATGATACCGCGCGCCCAACTCGGCAAGCCGTATGCGTGTTCCAAAAGAAGGGGAACGACAAAGTCGTATGCCGTCCAGAACAGCATAATGATTGCAAACGCAAAGCCGACCTTGAAGGTCTGCGGATAGTCGAGTTTGAGAGGCGGTCTGCCTTTCTCGTCGAGTACTGGTGCGGGTTTTTCCTTTTTACTCATAATAATCTCCTACAACAAAATATCCATAAATTACGCGTACGCACGCGCACGATAATACAGATAAATATATTATAGTGTAAAAATGTCGGATTGTAAATACTCAATATACGACAAATGTGTAAATTTTTTGTAAAAAACGCGATAGTTTTCAAGGATTTACAAACTTATAAATCCATAGCAAAGCATTCCGACGACGGCGGATATGACGATAATAAGAATAGGTTGCAGAGTTTTGCCTTTAATTTTTATAAACGATATGCCGAACAAGAATACGAAAAGACAAGTGCCTATCAAGTCGAATTGCACGGCGTCGTGAGAGAGTGCGCTCGATATTCCAAACAGCGTTGACAGCACGAACCCGACGAACACCGCAACGAGCAATCCCGTCACCGTCGAGCGAACGTATGCGAAAACGCTTTGCACGGCGGGTTTCTTTATGAGGTTTGAAAACGCCATAGCGACGAGCGTAATGATTATAAGAGAGGGAAGCACCACGCCGAAAGTAGCGCAAACCGCGCCGAGTATGCTTTCGCCGACGCCTGCCGATTGCAAGACTGACACGCCGGTATACGTTGCGATGTTCACGGCAAACGGCCCGGGTGTGCTTTCGGAAATGGCGATAAACGATTGCACTTCTTCGATTGTCAGCCAGTCTTTTTCGACGACTTCCTGACTTATCATGGGAATCATCGCCTGTCCGCCGCCTATCGTGAAAAGTCCTATTTTGAAAAACGTCCAAAAGAGTTGAAGATATATCATTTTTCATCCCCCTCTTTGACGTTATTCGATACGGTTTGATTTTTTGAAATATGTGCTAAATTGTCGCAATCTGCGGTTTTGCACGTCGAATCGAGAGTATAAACGTCGGTTTCGCGCACATACTCGTCTTTTTCGAGGGTGCGACCTATGCGCTCGTTAAAGTATTCGGGCGTGCCTACCGAGTGCAAAACTTTCTTGTCGTACACGCTCTTTATCGCCATTGCCACGCACGCTATGACTATGGTCGAAAGTATGATATATATCACTCGAACGTTTGTCAAAAGCACGAGCAAAAACGACGCGAGCATAAGCAAGTAGGACAATAAATTCTTTTTCACGTCTTTGAAAAAGGTGAACACCGCTTTTGCAATCAGCACCAAAACGCCCACGCGTATGCTCTTGAAAAAGTATCCCGCCCATACGTTGTCTTTGACGAGTTCGATGACGTAACTTAGCGCGATTATGACGATGAGCGAGGGGATAACCACGCCCAACGTCGCAACGATTCCGCCGAGAACGCCGCACTTTTTCACGCCTATGTAGGTTGCCGTGTTTATGGCGATAGGTCCGGGCGTGCTTTCCGCAATGGCAAATACGTCGGCAAGTTCGTCGTGAGTTATCCACCTTTGCTTTTTGACAACCTCGGCTTCTATCAGCGACAGCATCGCATATCCGCCCCCAAACGAAAACAAGCCTATTTTGAAAAATATGCCGAACAGTTTTAACAGGGATAACAGATATTGTTTCGCGTTTTGCTTTTCCATAGTTTTGACAAAAAAAAATTATATCACTCGCACTCGTCGTTGTAAAGTGCGCTCAAACTCTTTGCCAAACCGCAAATTCGTGCTAAAATATAAATATGATACTTTGCGGATACGAAAAATTTTCAATGGTCGATTTCGACGGCAAAATCGCTTGCACCGTGTTTACGGGCGGGTGTAATTTCCGCTGTCCGTTCTGCCACAACGCGCCGCTTGTCGTCGGCAACCTCAAATCGCAACAAATAGACGAAGGCGAGGTTTTCGATTATCTTCAAAAGCGCAAAGGACTTGTGGACGCCGTTTGCGTGACGGGCGGCGAACCTACGCTTCAACCCGACCTCTGCGATTTTTTGGCAAAGGTGAGAAGTATGGGTTACGCAACCAAACTCGACACAAACGGACTTCGCCCCGACGTTCTTAAAGCCGTGCTCGACGACAAACTCGTCGATTACGTCGCAATGGACATGAAAAACAGCCCCGAAAAATACGCGCACACCGTCGGCGTTCAAAACGTCGATATGGGAAAGATTCTTACCAGCATTCAACTTCTCAAAGACAGCGGCATCGATTTCGAGTTCCGCACAACTTTGATAAAAGAGTTCCACACCGCCGACGACGTTCAAAAAATCGCCTATCTCGTGTCGGGTGCGCCTCGCTACTTTATGCAAAAATACAACGACAACGACGGTTGCATCGCGCACGGTTACACCCCCGTACCCAAAGCCGATGCGGAAAGGTATAAAGAGTATTTTGCCGATAAAGTTGGTTTTGTCTCTCTTCGCGGTTACAAGTAAAACTGCATAAAATCGCGCCTAACTTTGTCAGAGGCACTTGTCTACACAACCATGTT
>URTQ01000109.1 GCA_900550855.1 uncultured Eubacteriales bacterium | reverse complement strand
CACTTATCGTTTTGCCGTTTTTTAATAGTACTTTTGCGCAAAACGCCCTATTTTAAGTCCTCGTATATATCGGGCAAGTCGTTAAGAATCAGAAGCGTGTCGCCGAGTTTAAGCGTGTTTACAAAGTCCTTTTCGCAGGCGGCGAGCGAGTCGTAACGTTTGATTTCACCGCCGAATTCACTCTCTTTGAGCGCGCGCAAAATGGGTTCGGTGCGCTCGTTTCCGATAAGCAGAACGACATCGGCAACGTCTGCGATTCGTTTGCCGAGCAAGCGGTTTTCTTCGACTTCCCTGCTTCCGAGTTCCACGAGTCCGGGCGTCACGACAACCTTTCTCGTGTTAAACATCGCAAGAGTCATAAGCGCAAATTTCGCGCCGTCCGGATTAGAGTTGAAACTGTCGTCGATGACGTTCACACCGTTGCCTTTTATGAGTTGTTGGCGATGAGCGACGGGTTCGAGATTCTCGATTGCGTTCAGAATGAAAGGCATTTCGACGCCGAGTTTGTACGCCATTGCAACGGCAAGCATAATGTTCTGCACGTTGTGGATTCCGAGAATTTTCGTGCGAGCGCGAAAAACGTCATCCCCTATCACGACGTTAAACTCACTTCCGTTTTCACTTACGCTTATATCGGTTGCATAAATATCCGCGTTTTCGTCGATTCCTGCATAAATGGTTTCGGGAATGATTTTCTTTGAAAGAAGCACGCTTTCGGTTATGTTTTTAAGTTCGGAATTTATCACGCACACGCCGTCGCCCACATCGAGAATACGACATTTTTCACGCCGTATATTCTCTTGCGTTTTGAAAGTTTTGAGGTGCTGGTCGTTGATTCCCGTCAAAATCGTATACGTCGGTTTGACGATTTTCATCAACTTTTTGATATCGCCGACCCTTCTCGCGCCAAATTCCGCAACGAACACTTCGTGCGTGGAATCGAGCGAATTGACGGTTTTTGCAATTCCCATCGGCGTGTTGTAACTTTGCGGCGTGGTCAAAACGTTGTACTTTTGTGCCAGTATCGCGCTCAAAAAGTTCTTCACCGACGTTTTGCCGTAACTGCCCGTGATTGCGATTTTTATCAAATCTTCTCTGTCGAGGCGTTTTTCGGCTCTTTTTTCGTATCGCAAATTGTTCAACTTCTCAAAAACGTTGACAATCGACGTAACGATTATGAAAAACAGCGGATATACGAGCACAAACGCAAAGAAAACGAGATATCGCATATATTCGTCGGCAAGATACTTCGTCGCCACGGCGAGCGCAACAGTCACAATCGCCGTCGAAGCGGCGGTGTTTGCCAAAAGACAGCGCACCGCGCGTTTGGTATAACGAAGCGGTTTCTTGCGCTCGGGCAAATCTTCCATAAAGTACATTGCAAACTCGGTTATAAAAAAGAACAACGCAATGAGGAATCCCCAGAATGCTTTTGCATTCAACAGCCAAAACGCAACCCATATGCCGCAAAATATCGTCACCGTTATGACGTCGAGAAGGTAAACGAACCTCAAACGCTTGTTTTTGAATATCTCGCTCACTCGATAGTTGTCGTTTTGTATGGCATACAAGTACGGTCTTGTCATAAAAAAACCGTCGATAATCAACAAAAGGATATAAAACCAGTCGCCTCGCACAAGCGTCATACGCACCTCGCTTTTTTCGTATCAAGATATGTCTTGCCCGCTTTTTGTGTGAGTGGACGAAAAAATCCTACTAAACAGTCGATTTTTCATTTCAAAAATGTTTCATGAAACATACGAAAAATTCAGGACAAAGGATTTTGGAAAAATTTCCAAGCAATTTCAAGAGTTTTCAAGAAGCGGTTTACGATATTCCCTCGTCGGTTTCGGCAAGGTATGCGCCGAGAATCAGCGAAAAAGCGTATCTGTCTTCGACAAACGCAAAATGTCCGCCGCTTAGCAAAAAGCCTTGCGCCCCGTCGATTTTCTTCAAAAAGCACTTATACATATAAAGCGGCGTTTCCTTGTCGCTCTTTCCCCAGAACACCGCGCACGGACGTTTTATCTTTTCAAGCAGATATTTTTGGTCGTAGTTTACCACTTTCACAAAAACTTTCTTCATATCGTCGGATAACGAACTATAATCGCTCGACCCTTTCAAACCGCTTTTGCCGAGTTTTTTGAGGATTTTGTGAGCAAACACTTTCAAATAATATGACGGTTTGCGTCTCGGTTTTATGCCTGCGCTGTCAATAAGCACGATTCGATTGACGATTTGCGGATAAAATGCGGCAAGTTCGATTGCGACTCTGCCGCCGAAAGAATGTCCCAAAAACGTTGCGTTTTCGATTTTAAGCAGTTCAAGCAACTTTACAACGTCGTTTGCGTAATGCGCAACGTCGTAGCAATCGGGCGGAAAATCGCTTTGCCCGAATCCTAAAAAATCAAGCGCAATAACACGGTATTTTGCGCATAGTTGTTTCATTGCAAAGAAAAAGGCGGTAGCGTCCGCGCCCCACCCGTGAAGAAAAACCAACGTATTTTTGCCGTTTCCGACCGAAAAATACGACAATTTTTTGCCGTTTACGACGGCGTATTGCCTATCGAAACCGTACGGATTTCGATTGATATTTTGCGCATTTTGACAATGCGGATTTGAGTTTTCGATAACGTTTCGTTGCTGTTTCGTGCCGACCTCTACATCGCAAGCCACATTATAAGTGCGTCGCGAACGTTGTTGTAATACTTCTTTCGCACGCCTTCGACTTTGAAGCCGAAACTTTGGTATAAGCGGATTGCAGGCTCGTTGTTGTCGCGCACTTCGAGGGTCATAAACCTGATTCCGAGCAGTTTTGCCCTCGATATGAGTTCACTCATAAGCAACTTGCCTATGCCTTTGCCGCGCTCGGTGGACTTTACCGCTATATTCGTTATATGCGCTTCGTCCAGCACTTTGTGAAAACCGCCGTAACAAATCACCTCGTCGCCTCTTACGCCGACAAGATAATACGCATTTTCGTCCTCGACTTCGGGGATAAACATTCTCTCGTTCCACGGCTGATCGAACGCCTCGCGTTCGATTTCCGCCATCTGTCGCAAATGCTCGTATTTAAGGGATTCAAACTTCATCCTTTTCCCTCTCGGCTTGCGATTTTCTCATATAAAACGGCTCGAAAACGTTTACAAATTCGCCGTTTTTTGCCTTTTGCGACACGACTTCGGCAAGCGTTTCGTCAACGCTTTTAAGCGGTTGATATTCGGCGTTTTTAAGGTCGATATTCTCGCCTGCCTCGCAAAAACTCGCGCTAAAAACCTTCCCGTTTTCGCATTTTGCAAGATATGTGTTTCCGTGTCCTGCGTCAACCGCCGCAAGAATATGTCCTCTTTGGTGCGCGATAAGTTCGAACGTCGTCACCGCAACGCGCTTTGCGCCCGTTGCAAACGCGATTGCCGTCATTGCCGAAACGCCTATTCTTATGCCAGTAAAAGACCCCGGCCCGACGTTCACCGCACACACGTCGATGTCGTTTACGCCGACGTCGTGGGATTTGAGCATATTGTCGATTTCGGGCATAAGCGTCGCGCTGTGTCCCGATTTGCCGATTTGCTTTGTGAAAGAATAGGTTTTATCGCCCTTGACAAGAGCAATCGAAAGTCCCGTAGATGTTGTGTCTATTGCAAGAATGTTCATTTATTTTCCTTCTTTTCGACGTCGAAAATACGCTCGTTCTCGCCTGTCGGCGTTATGTTTATCTCGATAACTTCGCCGTCGAATTGCTCGAATTTGTTCCATTCGATAACCGTCACCGAGTCGTCGTCGAAGCAGTCCTCTATGCCGAGTTCGGCAAGTTCGTCCGCGCTCTCGACTCTGTACATATCGAGGTGATTGAGTTTGAGTCTGCCGTCCTCGTACACGTTGAGTATGGTGAAAGTCGGGCTCGTAACCTCGTCTTCTATGCCGAGAGCCTTTGCAAGTCCTTTCGTAAACGTGGTTTTGCCCGCGCCCAAATCGCCGCTCAAAAGGATAACCTCGCCGCCTTGCAAAGTATCTGCGATTTTCTTTGCCAAAGCGTAAGTTTCTTCGACGTTTTTGACGGTATGCTTTTTAAAAACCGTGTTCGATTTTTTCATATTCGACCCGTCCCAGTGCAAAATTTTGCTAAGACGTTTGTATAATACAAACGTAAGTCCACTGACTATTATACATCTAAACAAGTTGAAAGGCAACACGCCGACAAACAAATAATAGACGTAAAACGTGTCAATCGTCATGTTTTTGTACAGCGGTTTGAGCAAATTGACGATGAGCGAGAAATCGCCGTTGAAATACAACTGCACGAAAAACGGAATGGATATAAACCTATTGACCAAAAGCGACAGCGCAGTAAGGCACAAACTGCCAACGCATATGCCGATAAAAGCGTGCTTTCTGTCCTTGTGGAAATAGTAAATCAACGATGCGGGCAGCACGAACGCAATGCCGAGCAAAATGTCCGTAGCCTCGCCGACGTACGCCGTGCTTGTCAGCGGAAATTTGAAAAGACATTTCAAAATTATCACAATGCACGCGCTTATAGGGCCCATAGAAAAGCCTGCGAGCAATGCCGGCAATTCGCTTATCTGAATTTCCAAGAAACTCGGAAACATAAACGGCAAATTGAATTTTGCAAACGCATACAAAATGAAAGAAAGTGCCGTTAGAATCGCCATTTTCGTGATATATGCGGT
>URTQ01000108.1 GCA_900550855.1 uncultured Eubacteriales bacterium | reverse complement strand
AGCGTAAATGAGTTGACAGGCGGATGCCTCTGACACAGTTATTCGCTCAATAGCGCGGTTTTAATGGTTGGCGACGTAGTCGTTAGCCCCCGTAAAGTCCGCATAATAATTCTTCGCTTCACACTCGAAAGTGCTGTCCGATTTGAGAGATATGACGGTCGTGCCGCGTTGAGAATTTTCTTTGTAAATGCCGGCGTATGCAAGATAGTCGATGGACATACCGTAGGTGAGGCGGATGGATCGGGACGCGCCGTTCGGCGTGTAGTTTACAGAGAAGTTGTTGTAGTGGTCGTGTCCGCAGAAAACGCCTTGCATACCGTGCGTAAGACCCGTTTCGAAAAGCGTGTCGGTGCTGCTGCCGCAGAATACGCCGTAGGTGCGAACGCCGTTTTTCTTCTTATCTGTTTCGCCCATCGTTCCGTAAATAAATTCGGTTGTGCCTTTATCCGACGTGAGAATCGTGCCGCGAGTCAATTCGTCTTTTGACTTGCCCGATTCGATGACATTTGCCCACGCGTCGCGGTACTCGGTGAGCGGAATGTGGAAGAACACGAGGTTGTTGACTTCGACATTATTGTTGATTGCTTTTAGTTTGTCCATCTCGGTTGCGTACCAGTCGATTTGGCATTGATGGATGTTGTCGTACTTCCACGCAATTCCGAAATAGTCGCCGTCGGTATAACTGTGGCTGTCGAAAGTGACGAGCGCTTGGTTGATGGGATTTTCAGAGCCGCTCGGATTCTTGACCACGATAACGTCGTTGCCGAAGCCTCTCGATGTTTTGCTTATTACGTCTTTCTCGTCGCAGAAGCCTGCTCTGAAAAGACAATATTTGAAACCTGCGTTTGCATAGTAGTCGCAGATTTGGTCGCGAGTGTAAAGGCTGTACATCTCGGTGTCGTGATTGCCGAACGCAAACGTCCAGTACACGCCGAGATTTTCCATCATATTAGCAAAGATTTTGGTTGCGTTGAGGTTGTTGAACGTGCCTGCTTGGAAAGGAACGGGATACGCGATATCGCCCGTTACGACCACGAGGTCGGGTTGAGATTGACGAATCATCGTTGCAACTGCGCTCATAGCCCAGTTGTCTTTCGTGCCCGAAAACGCGCCGCCGCCGATATGTACGTCGGTGAATTGCAACACTTTGAAATCTCTGTCCGCTTCTTTTTCAAACGTCCAGTGTCCGAGTTCGTTGTCGAAAGTCGGAACGAGTTGCGTATGCTCGGTGTATTCGACCTTTTCAAAACTCGAAGCAAGCGAAAGGTGCGCGTTGGTATTGACGGTCGAGGCAATGGCGCAACCGCTGAAAAAGATGACGATTGCAAGCACCACGCAGCCCGTGATAATCAAGGCTTTTGCGGTTTTTCTTTTCTTTTGTTCGGGCGTGAGTTGTTTTTTCTCTTTCTTGCCTTTCTTTGCCTTTTTGCCGTCGAAGTCTTTGAGTATGCCCTCTTTCTCGACCTTTTCTTCGTTTACGTCTTGTTGCGATTCCTCTTGCGGAATATCCGCCTTTTTGATTTCGTCGCTCATAAGTCCCTCCTTGTTGCTACACTATATAGATATTATATATTATTTTTCGTTATTTTCAATAGAAGAATGTTCGGATTCGCCCTCGTTTTCGGCGATATTGCCGCCCTCTACGTTTTTATTCTCGTTTCGATTCTCGGCACGATTGCCGCTTGCGCCGTAGTTTTGACTGCCGTTTTGGTTCTCGTTATTTGCGGATATCTCGATAAACGTAACGCTTGCGTTGGTTTTTTCCTTAACCACTGCGCTCATAGCCGCAAAGTCCGTATTCTCGCTTGCGCCAACGAACGCGTTGCCCACCTTCGCGCCGTAGCCGTAGTCGTGAAGTTCTGTTTTAACTAGGGTTGCGTTTTGGACTTTGCACGCGTCCTCGATTGCCGCAATCTCTGCCTTTGCGCCGTCGCCAACGACGATAGCGCGCACGTTTTCAACGACCATTTTTATGCCGACGGCGATAATCACTATGCTCATCACGATGCCGACGATTGCGTCAACCGCATAGTCCACTCTTGCCGTAATCGCAAACGCTACGAGGCTTGTTGCGGTTATGCCCATATCGAGAAAACTGTCGAGCATAAGCGCGCGCACCGCTTGCGAGCGAATCTTTTTGTTTGCAAACATATACGCAAGACCGATGCCGAGTTTTATGGGCAAACAAACGCTGATAAGCACGATGCTCTGCCAGCCGTAGTAGACGGGTTCGGGCATAGCCATACGATTGAGCGAGCGCACGAAGAACAATCCGCCCATAACGACCGATACGACCGCAACGATAAAGCCTGCGAGGTATTCCCCTCTGCCGTAGCCGTACGGCGCGTTTTCGCCCTTCGGCAAAAGAAGCACTATAAACACGATGAGCGTAACTATGCAAGTGAGCGTGTCGAGAAAACTGTTCATTGCGTCAAGCATAATGCAAAGACTGTTCGAGGCAAGCCCGACGTACATCTTTATCGCCGCAAGCGCAACGTTGACGACAATGCCGATTGCGATGAGAAGAATGGATTTTTTTATTCTGTCTTTCATTTTTCGCCCTCGTTCTTTGCCGCACTCTGCTTGTTTTTCTTGCCGTGACGAAGTCTCTTTTGCGCGTAGTTATCTGCATTTTTAGCGGTGTTTTTGACCGCCTTATTTTCGACGTTATTTGCACAATCGGACGTTTTTGTCCACGTTTCCTTTGTATAAACGTACTTTTCGAGTCGTTTGACGTCTGCTTTGTGCCTCGTGTAGAGCATAAGCGACATAACGATTACGACAACGCAAAGCATACCCGTAAGCGCAAGCAAAAACGCAAAGAGGAAGTTTGTGAGATTGAACGTTGCGCATATCAAACCGTACGTCATACCAAATACCTCTTTTGCTTTTTCCACGCCACGCAAAGAGCGACGACGGCTATCGCAAGCACGCCGCAGATTGCCGTGAGCGCGATATTTGCAGGCGTAAACGCCCTTGCCAAACCGTTGCCCTCGATGAAGCAAATCACGTTGTATTGCTTTGACAAGACAACGCCGTTTTCGCTTATGTCGAGAATTTCGTCCTTGTCGTATACCGCGAAATATTCGACGATTTCGGGCGTGTTTTTCCACGTTATAGAAAATGCTTCTTCGGGCGTAACGTCGTTTCCGTCGCCGTCCGAAAATTCGAATTTGTACGCGGCGTATATAGGTCTGCCGTACTTGTTTTCAACCTCGATTCTGCTCGCCTTTACGATTACGTCCATAAGTCCGCTTCCGAAAAACGCATAGAAAATCTGTCCGTCGTCGGCAACCACTTCCACTTGCTTTGCGTACACGAAATATCTGCCGTAGTTTGCAAACTGACTTTCGTAACTATGGCAATCGGGCGTGTAGTTCGGATTTAAAAACGCTATATACGAGCGATACGTCATGCTCGGCACGTCCTTGTCCGCTTCGTACTCGAAACTTACGCCGAGATCGCTTTCGGCGTCACCGCCCACAAGCGAAGATACGATTTGATATCTCGGAATCGCAAACGCCTCGCCTACGAGCGAATACGCGTCGCGTATGCGAACGTAAAGCGTGCGCGGACTTACACTTATTTTCACCGCAATTTGTTCAAGCGGCATATAGTTGTTCTCGTCGGGGATAAAATCGAAATACACGACGTGTCCGTCGTCCTTAACGCCCAAATATGCGGAATTTAGGTCGGCAACGCTCGTCAACTCGGAATCCGTCTGCGCCGCGCTCGGCACGAATCTGCCCTGCACGTTCACGTCGCAAAAATCCGTCGACACGAGCGAATTTGCCATATCCGCCAAACTTGCGCCGTATACGAAACTCTTTTGCGGTTGCTTTTGCGCCGAGAGTTCCGCTCTTTCTATGGTGCAAGCAAACGCCTGTCCGTATCTTACGGATTCGTATTCGAAAGGCACGAGTTGCTCGTTGACCTCGTATCTTATCTTCTCGGTTGCGACGAGGCGCACTTGGTATTCGCCCGCGTCAACGCCTCTGCCGAACAAATAGCCGCCCGCCGTGTAGTCGGCATATGCCCTTTGCCATTCGCCACCCTCTTTTTTATACTCGAAAGCAACGCTCGGCGAGGATATTATTTGCAAAACTTTTGCGCCGAAAAATACGCCTTGCGAGCCGTATTTTGCAGTGTTTTGCTCAACCGTGGAAGAAATGTCGGGAAGTTTGAAAGATACGTCGCAATAATTTGCAATGATAAAATCGTCCGTATCGGGAACGTTTGCGCCCGATTCGCGCAAGCAATTTTTGATTGACTCGTACATTTTGAGCGCAACGCAATTACGATTGTTCGCCTCTATAAACGCACCTCTGCACTCTGCGCCGTCAACGTTTTGACCGTTGAAAGAAAGAGTCCAGTTTTCACCGTCTGCGGTTGCGATGACGAACGACGGCAACTCAGTATCCTCTGCCGCCGCAACCAAAACGTCGCGCGGATACAATTCGAGCAACGCGCAAACCGCCGTGCCGAGCACGACGAGCAAGCAACATATAAGCACGATTGTCACTTTCTTTGCGGACATAAAACCTCGAACGTATCTATTGACTCAAATTTGATTGTACCACGAAAATACCCTTTTCGCAATACGCGCGCGTTATTATGTTATATTTAATATACATAATAGAATAAGGTTTTATTTGATTTATAGGGAAATTTTGAATTAATAATTAATAATGAATAATGAATAATTAAGGGCGGGACACC
>URTQ01000107.1 GCA_900550855.1 uncultured Eubacteriales bacterium | reverse complement strand
TCATCAACAGCGGTTTTTTCTTTCCGGATGCCGAAATCACCGTCAATCTCGCGCCTGCCGATACCAAAAAGGAAGGACCTGTGTTCGACCTTGCGGTCGCGCTCGGCATTATGGCGGCAACGGGGCAACTGGAAAACAAAGCGTACAAGCAATACGTCATCATCGGCGAGTTGTCGCTCAACGGCGAACTTCGCCACGTCAACGGCATTATGCCGTTGCTTATATCCGCAATGCAAGCGGGACATCGAAAGTTTATCATTCCTGCCTCGAACGCGAGAGAAGCGAGTTTCATCGAGGGCATAGACGTGTACGCCCTTGAAACCTTGCGCGACGTCGTTGAAATGCTCTCGGGCGTGGTTTACGACAAAGTGCCGTCGTCGACGTACGAATCCGCTTGCGAAAATCACGGCTACGGCGTGGATTTTGCCGACGTAAAAGGGCAGACGGTTGCAAAACGCGCTCTTGAAATCGCGGTCGCGGGCGGACATAACGCGCTTATGATAGGACCGCCCGGGGCAGGCAAAACTATGCTTGCGAAATGCGTGCCTACCATTATGCCCGAAATGACATTCGAAGAAGCAATCGAGGTGACGAAGATTCATTCGGTTGCGGGCATACTAGACAGCAACGTCGGCATAGTGACCACAAGACCGTTCAGAACGCCGCACCACACGACCACCGTTCCCGCGCTCGTAGGCGGCGGCGCAAAGGCAAAACCGGGTGAGGTGAGCCTTGCAAATCACGGCGTACTGTTCCTTGACGAAATGCCCGAATATTCCCGTCACGCGCTCGAAACACTGCGTCAGCCTCTCGAAGACAGACGCGTCACCGTGTCGAGAGTGCAACAAACGACGGAATATCCAGCAAACTTTATGCTTATCGCGTCTATGAATCCCTGTCCGTGCGGAAACTACGGTTCGAAAAATCAAATCTGCCGTTGCACGCCGTCGCAGATTCACAACTACGTTTCCAAACTCAGCGGTCCGCTTATGGACAGAATAGATTTGCAAATCGAAGTTGATAATATTTCGTACGACGAATTGCGCACAAAGCAAGAGGGCGAAACGTCGGCGGAAATCAAAAAGCGCATAAACAGAGTTCGCGCTCTGCAAAGAGAGAGATTCGCAAAAGACGGCATATCCACAAACGCAGAAATGGGTTCGAGAGAACTTGCAAAATACTGTCAAATCGACGAAAACTGCGAGAGATTGCTCAAAAAAGCCTTTGAAAAACTCAATCTGAGCGCAAGAGGTACGACGAGGATTCTCAAAGTCGCGCGCACGATTGCAGACATCGAGGGAAGCGAAAATATCACCCCTGCGCATATTGCGGAAGCGATTCAGTACAGAGGTCTTGACAGGAAGTACAGTTGATGGACGGATTCGACAAAAACACAAAGATTCTCGTTGCGTTGAGCCTTGTAGAAGAACTCTCGGTCAAGAAAAAGTACGCTTTGCTCGAACAATTCGACGAGCCGTGCGAACTCGAAGAAACGTTTGCGAGAGGTATCGTAGAGAAGATACTCGGCGATCACGCAAAAGACTTCTACGCAAAACTTGAAAGAATCGACGACAGTTTGAACGAAATGCAAAAGCGAGATATCCATTGGATAACTTTTCTTGACGACGAGTATCCAAAGTCGCTGTCCGACGTGTACGACAAGCCGATTGTGCTGTTTGCAAAAGGCAACGTCGAGGCTTTGAAAATGCGTATTATATCCGTCGTAGGCACACGCCGTCCGACGAGATACGGCGCAAAAGTCGCGGAAGAGTTTTCGAGAGAATTTGCAAGAGCAGGGCTTTGTATTGCCTCGGGTTTTGCAAGAGGCGTGGACGGAATCGCGCACAAGGCTTGCGTTGACAACAACAGCGCGACGATTGCGGTGTTTGCGTGCGGACTCGACGTGATATATCCCGCAGAGCATAGAGGACTTGCCGACGGAATTTTGGCAAACGGCGGATTATTGCTCAGCGAATATCCTCTCGGCACTAAACCGCTTCAATATCACTTTCCCGACCGCAATCGAATCGTGAGCGGAATATCCGAAGCGGTGTTTCTGCCGCAAGCGGCAAAAAAGAGCGGCTCGCTGATAACTATGCGCCTTGCAATAGAGCAAGGCAAAGAGATATTCGTCGTGCCGGGCAATATATACGACGAGGAAAACGCAGGCGGCAACGAGTTGCTTAGAGAAATGCCTCACGCGCTTGCGATATCGCCCGAAGACGTGCTTGACGCTTTGCACATACAGCGCGAAGTCGTCAAGAAAGAACCCGTGCAGATAGGCATTGTCGAAAGTCAGATTCTCGACTCGTTGCACGACGGCGAAAGACATTTCGAGGAACTTTTGGCGGATACGGGACTCAACGTCGCAGACCTTACGAACGTGCTTTTCAACCTCGAAATAGACGGACTTATCGTCAAGACGGCAGGGAATTATTACTCACTTGCGTGAGAATTAATAATTAACAATCAATAATTAATAATTGCGGAAGGCGAAGCCTTAATCCGAAACCCCCTTTCGAAGCGCACTTATAAACGCAATATGCGACTTCGAAAAAGCAATAACGAAATCGAAAACAACACAATAGCAGGAGATAGAATGAAACAACTCATTATCGTTGAGTCACCGCACAAGGCGAAGACCATTCAAAAGTATTTGGGCAACGACGCCGCGGTGCTTGCGTCCAAAGGACACGTTTGCGATTTGCCGACGCGTTCGTTGGGCATCGACGTCGACAACGGCTTCAAACCGCAGTATATTGTCACGCCCGACAAAGAAGCAACCATAAAACAACTCTCGCAAGCAGTCAAAAAGTACGACAAAGTCTACCTCGCAACCGACCCCGATCGCGAAGGCGAGGCCATATCGTGGCATTTGAAAAACACGCTCGGCGTCGAGGGCGACAAAGTGCGTATCGAGTTCAACGAGATTTCGCCCAAAGCAGTTCGCGCCGCTATGGAAAATCCGCGCGAGATAAATATGAATCTCGTCAACTCGCAACAGGCAAGACGAGTGCTTGACAGACTTGTCGGTTACAAGATTTCGCCCATACTTTCGAGAAAACTCAAACCCAGTCTTTCGGCAGGTCGCGTGCAATCTGCCGCGCTCAAAATGATTGTGGACAGAGAAAAGGAAATCCGCAACTTCAAACCCGAAGAATACTGGACGATAAACGCAATGCTTCTCAAAGACGGCGCGAAAAAGACGAAAGCGAATCTTTTCGTAGCCGCGCTCAACGACAAGAACGGCGAGAAAATCAAACCCTCTTGCGCAGACGAGGCGTACGCGATTGCCGACCTTATGAGAAAGTGTGATTATCGCGTCGACGAAGTGAAAAAGAGCGTGTCTTTCTCAAAGCCAGCGCCGCCGTTTACCACGAGCACGATGCAACAAGAGGCGAGCCACAAACTCAATATGACCGCCGAACGCACGTCGAGAGTTGCGCAACAACTTTACGAAGGCGTAAACATCGAGGGCGAAGGACAACACGCGCTCATAACGTATATCCGTACCGACAGCGTGCGTATTTCACCCGATTTTGCAAGAATCGCGCTTGCGTACATCGCGCAAAATTACGGCAGCGAATACGCGCCGAAAGTGCAGAACGTCTATAAGACCAGCGACAACGCCCAAGACGCGCACGAGGCAATCCGTCCCATCGACCTCAATCGCACGCCCAAATCCCTCGAAGGAAAGATGGACAAGGACGCGTTCAGACTCTACAAACTCGTGTACGAACGCTTTATGGCTTCGCAAATGACGCCTGCGCAGTACAACACTATGCGCGTGCATATTCTCGGCGAAAGCGAGGGCGAAAAACTCGGATTCGTGGTCAAAGGCAAGAGCGTAAAATTCAAGGGCTTTACCGCCGTGTACTCGGCAACCGTCGAGGAAAACGACGAGGACAAGGAACTCGACACTATGCCCGACCTCAACGAAGGCGAACATCTCAATCTCGACGACGTGGGTTGCGAACAAAAGTTCACAAAACCGCCTGCGAGATACAACGACGCAACGCTCGTCAAGGCTCTCGAAGAAAACGGAATCGGTCGTCCGAGCACTTACGCAAGCATAATTTCGGTCATCGCAAAGCGCGAATACACCGAAAAACAGCAAAAAGCAATCGTCCCGACTCAACTCGGCGAAGCGGTTTGCGAGTATATGGAAAAGAATTTCCCCGACATAATGAACCTCAACTTTACCGCACGCCTCGAAGGCGCACTCGATAAGGTTGCGGACGGCGAGCAACAATGGCAGGAACTCATAGGCGCGTTTTATCCGCGACTTATGAAGTTTGTCGAACGCGCGGCAAAGCAGGGCGGCGGAAATTATCTTCCCGACGAAGAAAGCGACGTCGTATGCGACAAATGCGGCGCAAAAATGGTCGTCCGTCACGGCAAATACGGTCCGTTCCTCGCTTGCCCGAACTATCCCAAGTGCAAGAACATCAAGCGTATCGTGGAAGTGGTCGGCAAATGCCCCAAGTGCGGCGGCGACGTGAGCAAACGCACCTCGAAAGCAGGAAAAACTTTTTACAGTTGCACGAATTATCCCAAGTGTGATTTTATCAGTTGGGATATCCCTGCGCCGTATTTTTGCCCCGATTGCGGCTCTACGATGAAAGTGGTGAAGCGCGACGACAAAACCTACTACGTCTGCACGAATCACGGGTGCAAGCATAGAGAACTTGTGAAAGAAGAAGAATAAGCAAAAATCAATAATTAATAATCGAGGGCGGGACACCCGC
>URTQ01000106.1 GCA_900550855.1 uncultured Eubacteriales bacterium | reverse complement strand
CGCAGGGGCGTTGGTGACGAAAGACGTTCCCGCAGGCGCAATAATCAAAGGGAAATATTGATATGGAAAAACAAAAGCAAAAAATTGTTTTCTATTTCAGAAAAAACGTTTTGGCAAAAGGCGATTTTGCTCTTTATTATTGCGTTGCGAACGAGATTGCGGAAAACTTCGACATCGACGTTTTTTGCGTAAACAACTCATACAAAGAGATTCAACAAGAGTATCTGGATTCAAAGATAAACTTCTGTGATTTGACCAAAAGCAACCTCAAAGATTTCGAGGGGGCGTATTTTGTTACGGCATACAATCAACTGTTCTTTTTGCTCGAAGAAATCGAGAGCGTCAAATCGGCAAAAATACTTTTACTGTTCTTGCATCCTCAAATCACAAACTGGATGAACAATCAGTTGCCGAAAAATGCGAACGTAAAAAGCGTTTATAAGTTGTTGCGTGCCCAAAACGCTTACGGTTTTATGGATTGCGCAAATTTGTTCGCCCTCGAAAAGCAAACCGATATTAGTTTCGAAAAGCGTTATTTTCCCGTGGTTTTCGATGACAAACACGTTTCGCAATACCTCGACGCTTGCGACGTCGTGTCCGACAACGAAATAAATATCGGTTGGTTCGGCAGACTCGATGCGGACAAGATTTATTCTTTGCTCAACGTGTTGGACAATTTGCTCGAAGAAGGCGTTTGTAACGTCAATTTCCATTTGGTCGGTGACGGAAACGCAAAAAAACTTATCAACGTAAACAAATATGCGCCAAACATAAAAATCGTGTTCAATTCGTTTATGTTCGGCGAAGAAAGAGGTTCGTATTTAAGAAGCAACGTCGATATGGTCGTTGCAATGGGAATTTCCGCTTTGGACGTGGCGTTATTGTCTATTCCGACCGTTATTCCGATTGTTTCTTCCCAAAAATTCAGAGATGATAAATTAGCGTATATTTTCGATGCAAACGATTATTGTTTGGGGTGGAACGTTAACGACGTCGACGCCGCACCGAAAAAAACGTACGGCATAAAGCAAATCATCGACGATTTACAAAACGGACGTAAGAAAGAGTTGGGGGACAAGTGCTATGATTACGCGCAATCGACTTTTAACGTAAAGGAACACTCGTTCGACCTTGTAAAGTTGATTACGTCTACGAATCTTACCGTTGCCGATTGCTTGGCAAACGCAACGATAGCAAATCAAATTCGCAAGTTTCACTTGTACAAACGTTTGCGCGGTGAAAACAGATGGTATAACGATTATTTGTCTTTCCGTGTAAAGTTGGCGCGGTTCAAAGAAATGAACTTTACGAGTCAAGTGAAATTTGCATTGAAAAAACTTTTGAAAAAAGGATAAGAAAATGAGCAAAATAGTCTTTTTTCTTGAAACTAACGCCCCGATAACAAACGCACAGCGAGTTATGCTTAACCTCGCCGTTTCGGCATATCAAGACGGATGCGACGTTGCGTTTTTGAACAATTATCAGTTGGAAGAAGCCGATTTGTCCGATGACGCAAAACAAATATTCGAATTGACGAGCGAGGTCGATTTTTCGGAATATGAAGGGGCTGTCTTCTTTACGCCGTGCAACTATATGTTGCATTTACTTGCTCATATTTCGTGCCTTAACGACGCAAAAATTTGCTTGTATTCTTACGATAAACGATCTATCGACTGGCTTATCAGTCACTTTGCGGACGGTAGATGCGTAACGAACATAAAGAATTTGCTGATAAATACAAACGCCCTTTCTTTCAGAGGCGGCAACTGCGTGTTCGCAAATTACGATTCTGACGGCAGAGAAGTGCTTTATATTCCGCCGTTTATTGACGAGGGCATCGAGTTTCAACCCCAAAGCGTCGTAACCGAAAACGTAATAAATATAGGCGTTTTCGGTCCGTTCGGCACGGCTGTGGCGAATATGCTCACAAACCTTATTCGCAACATACGAGTGCAAAAAATCGATAAACTGGTGAGAATCCATATCATCGGCAAAACGAGCGAGATGTTCAACGGAAAGTTTTCAGATTGCTCGACAAACTATACGAATTTGATCTACACCGGCGAGATGGCCGAAGAAGACTATGCGCAGTATATAAAAGAAAACGTCGATATTGTACTTGCATATGGCGAAAATGCAATATCCGCGGTAAAATTCGGCGTGCCCGTCGTTATTCCCGTAATCGATGCAAAACCGTTCGAAGGCAACAGATACGTTTATTTGTTCAATGCGGAAAATCACGTTTTCGGTTGGAATTTTGCCGAGTCAGTCAAACTCGACGACGATTGCGTGACTTTCAAAACCGTTCTTAACGACGTTTACGAAAAAGGACTAAAACAAGAGCGTGCAAAACAGTGTTTCGAGTTCGTTGCCGCCAACGCTTCAAAGGCCTATGTGCTCGATTCTTTGTATAAGCAGATAGATCAAAGCCAACTCACGTTGTCTGATTGCTTGGACAATTTTTATATCAGCAAAAGACTCAAACAGTATTTTGCGAGTACGGCAAACAGTTTCGGCGAGTTTATAGCCGTCAAAGCAAAACCCGTCGCAAATGCGAAAGCACCGAAGAGATCCGTCAAAAAGGCTATTTTGGACAAGGTTCGCGTTTTCATCAAAAAACGCAAATTCTTTGAAATCCAAGCGGGATACGGCAAAAAAATTTCGCAGATTATCGCAAAAAAGAACAAAAACGGAAAGATAAAGGTTGCGTTTATCGTCGTGTTTAAGAGTGTTTTTCCGACACGTCCAATATTTGAAAAAATGTGTGCAGATCCTAATTTCGATCCGTATATTATCGCCGCACCGAACGTGGGAAGAACGATGAAATATCAGCGCGATCTTTACAACGATACGTTCGAAGGACTCAAAGAGGAATACGGCGATAGAGTTATCGGCGGATACGATATTGCAAAAGACAAGTATTATGAATTGAAAGACGAATACAGCGTCATTTTCTTCTGCAATCCGTACAAGCATTTGGTGCACCCTTATCACGAAATCGAGTATTTTCTCGACAAACCTGTTTTGCCGATTTATTCAAGTTACGGATTCGCCGCATTGAGTTTTTGGGATGAGGTTATTGCAACGGATTTTTACAACTATTTGTGGAAAGCGTGCGTAGAAACGCCTTCTAATCTCAAACATTTGCAACAAGTTCAAACCATAAAAGGCAAGAACGGCGTTGTCACGGGGTATATCAAGGCGGACGGACTTGCGAACGTCGTGCCGACACCGAGAGATAGAAAACGCATTTTAATTTGTCCGCATCACACCGTATGGGGTTGGAAAACTCTCAATATTTCCAATTTCCTGACATATTGCGATTTGTTTGTCGAATTGCCGAAGATGTATCCCGACATAGATTTTGTGTTCAGACCGCATCCGCTTTTGATGGATAATCTGAAAGCGCACAAAGTTTGGACTCAACAGCAAATAGACGACTATCTCGCAAGAATGCTTGAAAGCCCGAATATTACCTACGACACGTCGGGTGACTATTATCAACAATTTGTCGATAGCGACGCTATGATTCACGATTGCGGTTCGTTTATAGGCGAGTATCTCTATACGGAAAAGCCGTGTTGCTATATGATCAAGTCGGAAGAAAATACTTACAACGGACTCGTTCCGCTCGGCAAGCAATGTATGGATCAATACTATCACGCAAAGTCTAAAGAAGATATAATCGACTTCATAGAGAACGTCGTTATAAAAGGCAACGACCCGATGAAAGCGCAAAGAGAAACGTTTGTGAAAAACGAACTCAAAGCAAATTATCCTCACGCTGCCGATACGATGATAAATATGATCAAAAAGGAACTTAAGATAAAATGAACATAGGAATAGTGTTGGCAGGCGGCGTCGGAAGACGTTTCGGCGGAAACGTGCCAAAGCAATATCAAACCATAAACGGCAAAGAAGTGATTTACTATTCGATAAACGCGCTTACAAACAGTTCAAGCGTTGACAAAATCATCGTCGTTGCGCAAAACGAGTATGCAAACGGTATCAAAGAAATCAATCCGAATGTCGAAATCGTTGAGGGCGGTGATACGAGGAACAAATCGCTTTACAACGCTTTGCGCTTCATAAAAGACAACTATCCTTGCGAAAAGGTGATAATTCTCGAAGCGGCTCGACCGATGATAACGTCGAAAATCGTTGACGATTATCTCGAAAGACTCGACCGAGCAGACGCAGTGATAACGGGACAAAAAATCGTGGCAAGTCTCGGATGCTATCATATGCACACCGTAAACAGAGAAGATTACTATCTCATCGAAGCACCCGAAGCATTTCGATTTGACTTGCTTTTCGACAACTTCGATAAGGATTCCAAAACGATAACGGCAACCAATCAACATTTGCCGGCAGATAGCAAACTCGATATAAACTTCGATTTTGCAAACAATCTGAAAATAACGTATTTCCCCGATTTGAAATACTGCGAAAACTTGATGAACGAAAATGAACTATAAACTGATTGCAATGGATTTGGACGGCACGCTCACCCAGCATAAGTCCAAACTCGAACAACAAAATACGGATTTGCTCTACGAATTGAAAAGCAAGTATGCGCTCGTTATGCTCGGCGCAGGCGGTTGCCAAAGAATATACGAGCAAATGAATTGCTTTCCGATAGATATTGTCGGCAACTACGGCATACAAGAATCAACCGTCGAGAACGGCAATTTCAAGATTATCAGAAACGACATGTATTCAGTCGATAAATCGTTTTTTGAAAATACCG
>URTQ01000105.1 GCA_900550855.1 uncultured Eubacteriales bacterium | reverse complement strand
ACAAAATCCTCGCAAAATTTGCGAGGATTTTTGCTTTTTCGCCGACACGGAAAGAAAGAATTTTCATTTGATTTACGCTATCTTGTTTTCGTGACCGTATACATAGAACTCGTCGTTTTCAACAATCTTGCAGTCGATTTGTGCATATCTCTCACAACGCTTGCGATAAGGCGAAAGAGAGTGGGCAAAATCCGACTTATACTGACGGCTATAATCGGCGCGGAAGTGGCGACAGCGTTTGCGATTGCGCCTAAATGGGCGCAAATCCTCGTCAAAGTTTTGCTTGCGCCGTTTATGTGCGCGGTGCTTTCAAAATGTGACGGCGAGGGCGCAAAAAAGAAGATATGCGACTATCTCAAAACGCTTGCGTGCTTCTGCCTCGTGACGTACTTTGTCGGCGGCATAGTGTACGGATTGTCATACGCGCTTAATGTCGATATAAAGTCGTATGCGATTCTCGGCATAGTCGCAACGGCGGCGTTCGTATGTATCGCCGTAGGGCTTGTAATCGCCAAAAAGAGAAGCGCGAGCGGAAAAGTCGTAAAAGACGTCGAAATCGACGTGGACGGCGTTAGTTTCAAACTCAAAGGCTTGTGCGACAGCGGCAATTTACTCACCGACGATTTGAGCGGTTTGCCCGTCGTGATACTGTCAAAATCCGCTTGCGAGAAAATCGGTAAGCGCACGATAGAAGGATTTGTAAACGCGCACACCGTAAGCGGCGACAAGTGTATGCCGATCGTTCGCTTCGACGCCGTGAAAGTCGGCGAAAAAGCGCAAAACGCACTCGGCGCGCTCTGCGAGCAGAACTTCGGCGATTACGACGTAATATTGCAAAATTCGATGTTCTAATCGGATATTTTGCAAAATTCGACAGAGCGAAAAAGGGTGGTCGATAAAAAATATAAGTTCTGCTCATAAAAACGTAAATAACGGAGAAAATATATGAAAGGCAAAATCAAAGCGTTGTTTCAAAAGTTGCTCGAAAAACTCGGACTGAAAGAGAAATCGTTTGTCAACTACATATCGCAAGGCAATTCTTTGCCGTCGCCGCTCACGCCCGACGAGGAAGCGGAAACAGTGAAGAAGTATCTTGCAGGCGACGAGGAAGCGAGATTGTCGCTCATAGAGCATAATTTGCGCCTCGTAGTGTACATCGCAAAGCGTTTCGACAACACGGGCGTGGATATGGACGACCTCGTGTCCATAGGCACGATAGGACTTATCAAGGCGGTGGGAAGTTACAATCCAGACAAAAACATAAAACTTGCCACGTTCGCATCTCGGTGCATAGAAAACGAAATCCTTATGCACCTCAGAAAGACGGGCAAGCAACGCGCCGAAGTGTCGCTCGACGAGCCGCTGAACGTGGACTGGGAAGGGAATATGCTTCTTCTTTGCGACATAATCGGCACAGATCCCGACGCCGTATACGACAAAGTCGAGGCGTGCGACGAAAAGAAGATATTGAAGGACACTTTCGACAAGTTGCCCGATCGCGAAAAGCAGATTCTCGAACTTCGTTTCGGACTTTACGGCAAGGACGAAATGACCCAAAAGGAAATTGCGGATATGATGGGAATCTCGCAGTCTTATATATCCCGACTCGAAAAGAAAATCGTCGACAACTTGAAGCGAGATATGCAAAAACTCGGTTGAACTCGCTCGGAACTCGGTCTAATCCCGTCGTAATCCGCCATATCAAGTTGAGAATATCAACAAAATCGCATATCTAACGCACTGAATTAAATTTGTCCGTACAGGTACATACTCAAAGGAGGCTTGTATGGGCAAAGTTCAGATATGCGGAATCGACACCGCAACGCTACCCAAGATAAGCGCAAAAGAATGCGACGAATTGCTTTTGAAAATCAAGCGCGGCGACAGTGAAGCGCGAGATTTGTTTTTGCGTGCGAATATGCGACTCGTTTTGTCCTGCGTGGGCAGATTTTCAAAATCTTCCGAAAGTGCGGACGATTTGTTTCAAGTCGGTATGGTCGGACTTTTGAAGGCTCTCGACAATTTCGACGTAAATCTCGACGTCAGATTTTCCACCTATGCCGTGCCTATGATAATAGGCGAGATGAGGCGCGCAATACGCGACCGCACGACGATTAAAGTGTCGAGAAGTATGCGCGATACGGCGTACAAGGCGTTGAAAGCAAGAGAGGATTTGTCCAAACTCAACGCCAACGACCCCACGATGACGGAAATCGCCGAAGAAATCGGCGTACCCCTCTGCGAAGTGGCTTGCGCGCTCGACGCGGTGAGCGAACCCGTATCCTTTTACGAACCCGTGTACAACGACGCAGAGGAAGGGCAGGAACTCATCGACCAACTTGCCGACAAGAAGGAAACGAGCGAAAACTGGACGGAAAAAATCGCTTTGCACGAAGCGTTGAAAAACGTTCCCGAACGCGAAATGGAAGTAGTGCGATTGCGCTATTTCGACGGCAAAACGCAAATCGAAATCAGTAAAATCGTAGGAATATCGCAAGCGCAGGTATCTCGTCTTGAAAAATCGGCGATAAAACGCATAAAATCGTGTATGAATTGATTTTCGGCGGCGATGTGCCAACCGTCAAAACCTTGTAAAAACTTTTGCGAAAACCAATAAAAAATACGGCGTATCGCCGTATTTTTTTATATCGATTGAATTGTAATACGATGTTCAATAGCAATGAGTTTTCGATTGCAATGACGTTTCATTAACAATGAGGTTTCGATAACAACAGAGAATAATAGATATATTAAGTTTATTTATCAATATGATATATCCTTGTTTTGCTCGTTGGTTTGGGCGGCGTCTTCCGCCATTGTCATTGCGTAGTTGCCCACGAGTTCCACCAACACTGCGTCCGCGCCGATTTTCATAATCCGATTCCAAGGGATAAATATTGTTTCCGCGCTCGTAATGCTTTTCAAAATGCTCTTTTTGCCGGGCACGACGATTCCGCATACGTTTCCGCAATTCGTAAAAATTATGTCGCAAGCCTTGCCGAGTTCCTTGCCGTCGGCAACGTTTATCACGGTTTTTCTTGATAGTTCCGCAAACGAGTATTGTCTTTGTGCCATACTAAATGATATTCCGTGCCGCCTTTTTTATTCCGACAAAATCCGCTTTGAAACATAAAAAATGTATAAAATGCGCAAAAGCCGTCCGCTCGTTGTGCTTAATTGACCTATAAACCCACTAAATATGGTATTTTTTCAAAAATTAAGGTTTACATTTTTTACAATATATTGTATAATATTCGCAATAAAAGTCGAGGTATGTAGACAAATGAAATGTATATATTGCGGTAGTATGGACAGCAAGGTTGTGGATTCGCGCCAAAACGAAGACGGCACTTCCATTCGCCGTCGCAGAGAGTGTGTGGTTTGCGGCAAGCGTTTCACGACTTACGAAACCGTCGAATCGACGCCCGTAATGGTCATCAAAAAAGACGGTTCTCGCCAAGCGTTCGACCTCAATAAAATCAAAATCGGCATTATGAAAGCGTGCGAAAAACGCCCCATTTCGATGTCGTCCATCGACAGACTCGTAGGCGATATTCAACGCAAGGTGCTCAATTCGCTCGACCAAGAGATTTCTTCCACCGCGCTCGGCGATATGGTTATGGAAGGCTTAAAGAGCATAGACGAAGTTGCGTACGTCCGTTACGCGTCCGTCCACCGTCAATTCAAGGACATCAACACCTTGCTCGACGAAATCGAAAGCCTTGTCAAACTCAAAGAAGAAATGACCAAGAAAAACGACTGATTCACTAAAACGTAGGATTCAAAACGACTGTTGCTTAAAAAGCGATTAAGTTTGGATTGGAAGTTTTTGTGAGGTTAAAGTTATTGCAGTATAAACGCAAAG
Organism: uncultured Eubacteriales bacterium; assembly: GCA_900550855.1. Classification (GTDB taxonomy): domain Bacteria; phylum Bacillota; class Clostridia; order Christensenellales; family CAG-917; genus CAG-475. Next base: position 929 of record URTQ01000105.1, on the reverse strand, counting down.
CGCAACTCGTTTCGCTTTGCGTTTTTATATACGCGGATTGAGCGATTCACATCAAATCGTCTTTATTGACGGATTTTTTGATTTTTTCGAGGGCTTTTTTCTCGATTCGCGAAACGTACGAGCGCGAAATATTGAATTTTTTTGCAACTTCGCGCTGGGTGAGCGCACCCGTGTTTTCAAGCCCGTAGCGCAGTTTGATTATCTGATACTCTCTTTCGTCAAGCGCGGATTTGGTGATTTGCGACAGTTTTTCCATCATTATCGAGTTTTCCACGTCTTCGATTACGTTCTGGTCGGATTCGAGCATATCCATAATCACGAGTTCGTTGCCGTCCTTGTCCACGCCTATGGGCTCGTTGAGCGACACGTTCGAGCGGTGCTTTTTGCTCGTGCGCATAGTCATAAGGATTTCGTTTTCTATACAGCGCGAAGCGTAGGTGGCAAGGGAAGTTCCTTTGTCGCTTTTGAAACTCTCGATTGCTTTCATAAGCCCTATCGAGCCTATGGATATAAGTTCGTCGTTGTCGCCGTAGTTGGCGTATTTCTTTGCGATATGAGCCACGAGGCGCAGATTGTGCTTTACGAGGATTTCCTTGGCTTCCTTGTCGCCGCTCGCGCTTTTTTTGAGGTATTCTTGCTCTTTTTCTTTGGACAACGGCTTTGGAAAAGAACTCTTTTCCGTCATATAGGAAGAAAATATGATAAGATTTTTCAAAAGAGTCAGCAAGTTTTCCAAAGCCATTTAGGTCCTCCGAGTTGTATATTTTATGGCGCAGGCTTCCAAAAATTGACAATTATCGACAAAGCGTAAAAAACATTTTGTCAAAACGAATTGATTGTGTTGACAAGGCGGCGTTTTGGCATTATAATCCAACAGGTCGCGGGGGGGCAAAACTTTCAGCGGCGGGAAAAACGAGGGGGAAAAAAAT
>URTQ01000104.1 GCA_900550855.1 uncultured Eubacteriales bacterium | reverse complement strand
GGATAGTAATGCACGTCTTGCGGCGTGCTTCCGTCACGCCCCGATTGTGCTCAACGCAAACACACTTTGTGTAACATTTCATTTATTTTGTCGCACGATTTATGCAAGCATAAAGAGCGAGGATAGTAATGCACGTCTTGCGGCGTGCTTCCGTCACGCCCCGATTGTGCTCAACGCAAACACACTTCGTGTTATATTTCATTTATTTTACCGCACGATTTATGCAAGCATAAAGTGCGGTAAAATAAATGAAACACCCTCACAAGTGAGGGTGTTTGCGTTGGCAGGAGCTATAGGAATCGAACCTACACAGTGGGAGTCAGAGGCCCAAGTGCTACCACTACACCAAGCTCCATCGCGTACGTTATTATATATCACCGCTCACGGTTTTGCAATCGATTTTGATTAGAGCGACAAAAAAATAATGGCATAAAACATAATTTTTAAGATAATTGACTTGTTTTTGTTGCAAAAATGCTCAAATTGATGTATATTGCAAAGGCAGTCAAAATTGACAGCAACTAAATATCGGGGTGTAGCGCAGTTTGGTAGCGCGTACGGTTCGGGACCGTAAGGCCGCGAGTTCAAGTCTCGCCACTCCGACCAGACAAAAGACACGGACAATGTAGTCCGTGTCTTTTTGTCTACGAAGTGGCTCGACAGAAACAAACACTGACGCGATTGAAAATCTACATTGCGGTTGATGATTTTTTGATTATAAAGCAAGTTTTTTGACATTTGTTGACAATTTTTTCCTAAATGAATTGACCTTTTAATTAATGCTGTGATAAATTTTTCATTATAACAATCGGGAAAACACATAGTGATTTGTGGTTTCTTGCATAGTTGTTTTGTTGAAAATCGAGGGAGAATATGAGAGAAACATCTCGAAAAAATGGTTTTGTCGTTTGTATACGGCTGTTTTTTGTGATAACTGCTTTTGTTGTGATGCTGTCGACAGCGGTTGCTTGCGACAGCCCGAAGCCCAACGCAGATGAATTTCTTGTCGGTGACGAAGACTTTTCCGTTACTTTTGTTCTGAACAACGGCGACGATAACGTCGTGTGGAATATAGGCGACGATTTGCCTGCGCCGACCAAGGAAAATTGCGAGTTCTTGTACTGGTGCAAAGACGAAAAACTCACCATTAAAGCCGATTTGGATTTTGAAAATTTAACTCTCGAACAAAACATAACTTTATATGCAAAATGGAAAGAACTTGCCGATTTGGAATGCGTGGTTTTTGAGGACGTAACTTGCGTTTACGACGGCAACGCACATTCCGTAAAAGTGGACGAATCGACACTGCCCGACGGCGCGACGGTCACATACGAGGGCGAAAATTCGTTCGTAAACGTCGGCGAATACGTCGTTTCGGCAACTATAAAAGCGGACGGCTACAAAGACCTCGTAGTCGGCGCGACTTTGAAAATCACGAAAGCGAAACTCGTCGGAATCACGTTCCCAAAAGTCGAGGTAGAGTGGGACGGAAACAAGCATAGCGCGTTCATAAATTACGTCGGCGGCGAATTGCCGAGCGAAATGAAAGTCACATACGACGGCAACGGACAAGCGGAAGTGGGCAACCATACGGTTACGGCAAAATTCGAGGTGAGCGACAACTATGAGCCTATTTCGGATATGACAACCTCGCTCGTCATAAAAGAAAAGTATTTCAACGTCACTTTTGACGACGGAATTTCAAGTAAAGTCATTCGCAAAGTGGCGCACGGTCAAACGCTTACGGACGTTTTGAGTCCGACGGCAAAAGACGGATATTCTGCGCGTTGGAACGTGAATAATTTTGAAAATATCCTCGCTGATATCGACGTTACGGCGACGTACACGCCGATAGAATATACGATTTCTTTTATATCCGTCGGCAACGTCGTGGCAACGAAGAAGTACAACGTTGAAAAGTCCGTCGATTTCGACAACATTTCAAGACGGCATTACGTTTTCAATGGTTGGTATGGCAACGAAAACTGTTCGGGCGAGAGCGTAACGAAACTTTCGGTCGGCAATTTCGGCGATAAAAGGTTCTATGCGAAGTGGTCTGCCGTCGAGTATTTCGTGACTTATCACGTTTACGGCGGCACGAATGCCGAAGCCAATACGAATTGCGAGAGAAGATACAAATACACCGTCGAAAGCGATTCGCTGTTGCTCGGCGCACCGCTAAAATCCAACTACACGTTCGGCGGTTGGTACGTCACCGAGAATTTCGAGGGCGAACCCGTCGCAATGATTGTCAAGGGCGCAAGCGGAAACATCGATTTGTACGCAAAATGGATTGCGTGCGAGTACAGCATAACGTACGAATATCGCAACGGCGAAACTTGCGACAACCCGACGACTTATACCGTCGATTCCGAAGATATAGTCCTTGCTTCGCCGCACAGATTCGGTTACGATTTCGTCGGCTGGTTTGACAATGCAAACAACAAAATCGAAGTCATAAGAAAGGGTAGCAGCGGCAATTTGACGTTGCACGCAGAGTGGTCGGCAATCGAATTTTCCGTTATTCTAAACGGTGCAAACGGCAGTGATTCGACCACTTTGACGTACACGATTGAAGACGATAACGTAACGTTGCCCGAAATTACGAGAACGGGTTATACGCTTGCGGGTTGGTTCGACGCGGACGGAAAGAAATACGAATCAGTGTCGGGTTCTATGCAAAAGAACGTCTCGCTCACTGCAAAATGGAACGTCGTTTCGTATGCGATAACCTACGAATACGACGGCGGCTCGCCAGTAAATAATCCGACTTCCTATACCGTAGAGGACGAAATCGTTTTGATTGCTTCCGAAAAAGACGGCTATGATTTCGACGGTTGGTTTAACGGCGAAAACAAGGTTGAAAAAATCGAAAAGGGAAGTTGCGGCGATATTACGCTTACTGCGCATTGGACTAAACGCATTATCAAATCTGATTTTGTCATAGAAAACGGTGTTCTAATCGGGTATACGGGCGCAAATCTATCAATCACGGTTCATTCGAGCGAGGCAGGGCAGACGGTGACGTCCGTTGCCGCGACGGCGTTCGACTCGGTGCGTGAATCGGTCACGCAAATCGTCATAGAAGAGGGCGTGCAAAGCGTGGCAATAGGCACGTTCGACGGTATGGCGAATCTCAAAACTCTTTCGTTGCCGTCCACGATTTCCACGTTGCATAGAGGTATGCTCAAAGATTGCGCTTCGCTTGAAAGTTTGACTATTCCGTTTGCGTCGTTCGTCACCGAGCAAAGCATAAACGACGTTGCGACCGACGAAACCGCCGCGCTTTCCGCAACCGCGTACGACGGCAGTAATCGGCAATGCTACGTCGTCGGTTTTACATACCTGTTCGGCAAGCCGACAAACGAGGATTTGCTTTCAAAATACGAATCCGTGACGGGTTATCACAAAGACGCTGACAGCGACGCGGTGAATTTGGTGGATTCCGCAATCGAAACGCGTATTCCGCAGTCGCTCAACAAACTGACCGTGCTCGGCGGAAGTATTTTGAAGAAAGGCTTTGCGAATTTCAAATCGCTTCAATACGTCGGATTGAAAGACGTATCCGTTATCAAACAGCAAGCGTTTATGCAATGCACCGGACTTAAAGAGGTCAAAATCGAGAGCGAAAATACGACTTTCGGCGGCGCGGTGTTTGCGGGTTGCTCGAATATGACGATATACGTTGCTTCTCAAACGCAAAAGGATACGTTAGATTCACAAATTAAAGATACGCTTGAAAACGTCGAATGCGAGTTTGCCTCGAATTGACATTTGTGTTATTATGCCTTTGAGGTGACGTATGAACGCATTGACACTTGTACATAACGCAATAAAAGCATATTTGCCAAAGGGCGGCGTTGCAATCGACGCTACGGCAGGGCGCGGCTACGATACCGCGTTTTTGTGCGAACTCGTTGGCGAAAACGGTTCTGTCACGGCTTTCGACGTGCAAAAAGCCGCAATCGACAGCACTCGCGATTTGCTCGACGGCAAAGGACTTTCGGCGCGTTTGATTCTCGATTCCCACGCGAATATGACAAATTATTTTGAAAAAGAGAGCGTGGATTGCATAGTGTTCAATCTCGGATATCTTCCAAAGGGCGACCACAGCGTTTTCACTCACTTCGAATCCACGAAACAAGCCGTCGAGAGCGGACTCGAACTGCTCAAAAAAGGCGGACTTATGACGGTGAGCGTGTATTACGGCGGCGACAGCGGCTACGAGGAAAAGGACGCGCTTTTGCCGTGGCTCAAAACGCTCGACGACGAAAAATATCAGGTTTTGGCAACGTTCTTTTACAACTGGAAAAAAGATCCGCCCATTCCGTTTTTCATAATCAAAAACTGAAAACACACAATTAGAATATTGAAAACGACTGCATTTTGCAAAAACACGCTTGCTTGAAACAGAGGAAATTATGAACGATACCGACAAAAAATACAACGTGCTTTTCGTTTGCTCGTCAAACGTGTGCAGAAGCCCTTATTGCGAGTTTATGCTCAGACGAATGATTGAAAACGACGAGGATTTGAAGGGCAGAGTGGAAGTGCGCTCGTCCGCCGTGTTCAACAAGAGCAAAAGCATATTCCCAAAAGCCGTGGATATTCTCAAACGAGAAGGTTTTCCCGAAAGTGAGATTCTTGCGCACAAACCATCTTTCAAAACCGACAAAGAGAGGTTCGAAAACGCCGACGTTATCATCGGAATGTCGCGTATGCACAAACTTTTGACCCCTCGCAAGTATCGCTCGAAGTACATAACGCTTTCCGAAGCCGCCACCGACAAATATTCCCCCGTACCCGACCCGTTTTTGGCTACGTCGCAAGAAGAATACGATAAGACTATGAGTGTATTAAAAAATTATATTGAGCAATATTTTCTTAGATTAAAAACCGCGCTATTGAGCGAATAACTTTGTCAGGC
>URTQ01000103.1 GCA_900550855.1 uncultured Eubacteriales bacterium | reverse complement strand
CGCGTATATAGGAGAAATAAATGCAAAAATTCTCGAAACAAGAGTTGGAGGCAAAAAGCATTTTCGAGATGCGTGCCCTCGCAAAAGACGTCGGCGTCAGCGCACCCACGAAACTCAACAAAGCCGATCTCGTCGATTTGGTGTACAAAATCACAAACGGCGAAATGACGCCCCCTGAAGCACCTCGCAGAGGCAGACCCAAAAAGTCCGCGGAAACGACGGAAACCGCTCAAACGACGAGCGAAAGCAAACCCGAGCGCCGTTACGTCGAAGTTCTCACCGCGTCGCCTGCGCCCACGGTCGAGCAAAACAACGATACGCCGCTTCCCAGAGGCTTTGAAAAACCCAAATTCCAACCTGCGTTCCGCAATCAGAATCAATATCAGCAAAACAGAAATCAAAATTTCAATCAAAGACAAAACACATATCGCTCTCAAAATCAGGCAGTGCGCGACAACGTGCGCGAAAACATTCTTGCAGAACGCACCGACATTGACGACAGCGAACAGATAAGAGAAGGTTATCTCGAAATAAATCCCGACGGATACGGCTTTTTGCGCGTGAAAAACGGCGAATTTAACGAAATGGACGCCTACGTTTCCGCAATTAAAATCAAACAATACGGTTTGCGTAGAGGCGATTACGTCACGTCGCTTTGCAAAAAGGTGCAAGAGGGCAGACCGTCCGCAGTCGTGAGCGTTACGACGATAAACGGAATCGACGCCGACAAAGTGGGCAAACGTCCCAACTTCGACGACCTCGTGCCTATCTATCCCAACGAGCGCATACGCCTCGAAGTTTCGCCAAGAGAATACGCAACGCGCTGTATCGACCTCGTTTCGCCTATCGGCAAAGGTCAAAGAGGCATAATCGTTTCGCCGCCGAAAGCAGGTAAAACCACGCTTTTGAAAATGATTGCAAGTTCGATTGCAAAGAATTATCCCGAAATCGAACTCAAAGTTTTGCTCATCGACGAACGCCCCGAAGAAGTTACGGATATGCAACGCTCGATAAAGGGCGAAGTGGTTTATTCCACTTTCGACGAACTTCCCGAACACCATACCAAAACGGCGGAAATGCTTTTGGAAAGAGCAAAACGCCTTGTAGAAATGGGCAAAGACGTCGTGATTTTGCTCGATTCGCTCACAAGACTCGCGCGTGCGTACAACCTTACCATTCCGCCGACGGGCAGAACGCTTTCGGGCGGTATCGACCCCGGCGCGCTTCATAGCCCCAAACGCTTCTTCGGCTCGGCAAGAAACATCGAAAACGGCGGCTCGCTCACCATCATCGCAACCGCGCTTATCGACACGGGCAGCCGTATGGACGACGTCATTTTCGAAGAGTTTAAGGGTACGGGCAATATGGAAATTCACCTCGACCGCAGACTCAGCGAAAAGAGAATTTTCCCTGCAATCGACCTTGCAAAGAGCGGCACGAGAAAGGAAGAATTGCTGCTTACACCCAGCGAACTCGAAGGCACTTGGGGTATTCGCAAGATTTTGTCCAACGCCGACAACGCCGAAGCCACCGAAAATCTCATCGGTATGATTGTCAAAACCACATCCAACAAAGAGTTTATCGACCAACTCAATCTTCAACTTCGCGTGCTTGCCAAAGAAGGCTACACGGTGAGAAGTTTGAAGTAATTTGCGGATTCTAACCGCATTAAATCGTAAAATAAGGCAAAAATCGTTTTGTCAAAAAAGTTTGTAAAAGAGGTGAATGATATGAGCGAATTTAAGGATTTGCGAATTGTCGACAACTTTTATCAGACGTCGGCGTTTTTCCCGATGCCCGTCGTGCTTGCTTCCACCGTTTCGGAAAGCGGACACACGAATATCGGTTCGTACTCGCTTTGCTTTCCGTACTACATCGCAGGCAAAGACTACTATGCGATGATTTTGGAAGTGAGAAACTCGTCTAACACCGCACAAAATATTTTGCGTACGGGCAAAGTCGCGCTCAACTTCATACCCGACGACAAAAAATTCTTCAAAGAAGCCGTCAGATTAGGTTTCCCCGGCGACACGACCGAGCAAAAAATGAAAGATTGCATTTTCACCTTGCAGTCGAGTACGCTCGGTACTGACCGTCCGCAAATCGTCAAAGAGGCGTTTCAAGTGTTCGAATGTACTTGGGACAGTTCGCTCGAAGACGCATATCTCGACAAAGCGGGTTGCCTCGAAGGATACGAGCCGCCGTACCGCAATTTTAACGGTATAACAAGCAAATTCGGCGCGCATTTTATCCTCAAAATAGAAAAAATCTGGATGAAAGAAGAATATTACGATTCCATAATCAACGGCGTGAACAAGCGCAATTTTCCGCCCGTTCCCGTCGATTACGGCTATCGCGACAGCACGAATTTCTGGTGTTCTCGCTTCAAAAAGCCTTATCCCGAAAAGATTCAGGCAAAGGAAGGGGACGTCAATTCCGTCAAGTACGCCGCCTCGCGTATCGACCCTGCCGTGAAGTTCACCGACGAAGCGTGCGCAAAACTCACCAAAATACCCAGAGTTTTCCTTAAAGCCGCGCTCACGCAAATGGTTGAAATCGCAAAGAGCGAGGGCATATCTCTCATCGACGAAAAGGCTCTTGCCATAATCAACGACAAGCGTAGGGAAGAAAAGAAAAAGTAATCTTTTTCACGATTAATAAGCGAATTTGAAAGCAATTTATTTGCCGTTCAAATTCGAATCGGAATCAAAAAAGGCAACCAAGCGGTTGCCTTTTTCGTTGAAAAATCCTTTTATATTGAAAATTTGAAATACAATCGGAAAATCAGTCTTTATTTTCGTCCTTGTCGTGTTTGTCGAACAGTTTGAATTTCTGTTCTTGCTCGGTTTCGTCGTCGGACACGGGGTTGATATGCACTTTGATTTCGATGATTTTGCGTGCAGTGAGTTTGTTTACGACGACGGTTAGATTCTTGAAATCGAAAGATTGCGATTTTTTTGGAATTTCGCCGAATTGCTCGATAACCCAGCCGCTTACCGTTTGCGAATCGAAGTTTTCCGTTTCGTCCTCGTCCACGTTAAATTCCTTGAAGAAATCGTCGAGTTCCGCTCGACCGTCCACGAGATAGTTTTCATCGTCAACTTTGGTGAAGTAGTTGACCACTTCGTCGTGTTCGTCCCAAATTTCGCCCACGAGTTCTTCGAGTATGTCTTCGAGGGTGACAATGCCGAGCGTTCCGCCGTACTCGTCGACGACGACAGCCATATGCACTTTTTGGCGTTGCATACTTTTGAGCAATGCGGATATTTTCATATGCTCGGTCGCAACGGCAACGGGTGTTATGTAGTTTTTTATGTTCTTGTCGCCTTTTTCGAGGGCGGTGAAAAAGTCGATGTTGTGAATCATACCGACGATTTGGTCGATAGAATCTTTGTACACGGGCAAGCGCGAATAGTTGTATTCGAGGAATATGGATTTGATTTTTTCCATTGGCATATTCGTCGGCACGGCTATGACGTTGACTCTCGGTACGAGTATGTCGGCAACTTCGCAGTCGTCAAACTCGATTGCGCTGGATATGAGTTCTCGCTCTTGCGAGTCGAGCGAGCCGTCCTCTTGCGCTTCTTCCACCATAGAGAGCAGTTCTTCTTCGGTTATCTTGTCGTCGCCGTGAGATTTGAATATCTTTTTGAGCAAGAATTTAAGCCCCGAAAACAATATCGTTATGGGGTAGAGAATCACCATAATCGCGCGGATGGGATAGCCGAACGCCATACATATACGCTCGGAATTTTCCTTTGCGATCATTTTCGGGGTGATTTCGCCGAACGTCAAAACGATGACCGTCGATACCGCGACCGATACTACGCCGCTGACCGCCGCGTCGGGTATGACGTTCTCGAATATGTTGTTGAAAAGAACCGACAACGTGATGTTGACAAGGTTGTTTCCGACGAGTATGGTCGATAGCAGTTTGTCGAATTTGTCAAGAAGATTCAGCGCGTTCTGCGCGGCTTTGTTGCCGTCTTGCGCTTTCAATTTGAGTTTCGTTCTGTTGACCGAACTAAAAGCGGTTTCCGTTGCCGAGAAAAATCCCGAAAACAAAACCAAAACGACTATAAAAATCGATGATAAAATGGTACTGAGAGGGTCAGGGTCGGCTGTTGCGCCAAGTAGGTTGCCCATATTTGCTCCTATAAATTTGATGTTTCGATAATATCACATAAATTAAAATATGTAAATATCTATTTTTGGTTTTGCAATCGTGCAAATACTTTTTATGGAGCAATCGAGCCCCAATGTCATCGCTTTTATGCGTAACGTTGCAAAATTGTGCCAAAATCTCAAAAATAAATCTTTCAACCGCTTGTCAAATTCGCTTTGTTGATATATAATCGTCACGTTGGGTTTTGAGGGTAACAGTACCCCGTGAACAGTTGGAGGAAATGGTTTTGTTTTCCATTGGCTTCCAACTGCCACCCACTTGTAATTGTTTATAAATAACTTATGGAGAAGTCGCGTTTAAATGGTACTTACGTACCAAACCCCGACTTTCCAAAATCACTTATGGAGAAGTCGCGTTTAAATGGTACTTGCGTACCAAGCACGCTCCTTCTTTAATACGGAGAAGTCGCCTAGTTTGGTCGAGGGCGCGCGACTGGAAATCGCGTAACCGTCAAAAGCGGTTCAAGAGTTCGAATCTCTTCTTCTCCGCCAAGCAAAACCTAAATCGAATACGAAAGTATTTGGTTTAGGTTTTTCTTTTGCAAAAATTAAGGTTCTATCTGCGTTTTTCGGTTGTCGGCGTGCCGTCGTTTCGGTCTTTTCGGGGTTCGTATGGTGTGGTCGTATCCCTTTATCCGTAGCAGTTGCAGACGGTTTTATGCCGCGAAAGGTTCTTGACGTGAGAAAGGAGTGTGTCAGGCTATTTTGCCAAAGGCAAACGAAAAGCCCCTCGGGGCTGTCGGGTGGGGCGGTTTTTTTCCCCCCCCCACCCCCTTCCTAAAAAGTTTTACCCCCCCCGCCGTATTCCTGAACGAAGGTTGCAAACTCG
>URTQ01000102.1 GCA_900550855.1 uncultured Eubacteriales bacterium | reverse complement strand
GTTTTGGTTGAATCCTATCAAAAATTCAACGGCAAAGTGCTTTCGGCAGAGCATATTGCGCCCGAAGTCATCAAAGTGACGTACGTAGAAGACGGCAAGACGAAAATGCTTGTGTTTGACGGAACAACCGGCGATTTCATCGTACAATAATCCTTTTTTATAGGCAGACTATGATACTACTCGACAACCTTCAAAAAGTGCGCGACGAAGTGGCGAAGTATGATAGAAATATACGTCTGGTCGCCGCGTGTAAAACGCAGTCGAAAGACACGATAGACAAGTTTATGTCCGTCGCGCCCGATTTTGCGTTGGGCGAAAACCGCGTGCAAGAGTTTGTCGAACACTACGACGAAAAGTACGTCTGGCATATCATAGGTCAACTGCAAACAAACAAGGTCAAGTACGTCGTAGGAAAAGCGGACTTGATTCACTCGCTCGATAGGGCGGAACTTGCAAAAGAGATTGAAAAACAAGCCGTGAAGCACGACGTGATTCAAAAGTGCCTTGTCGAGATAAATATGGGCGCAGAGATAACGAAAGGCGGCGTGCGACCCGAAGAAACGCTCGATTTCATACAGAGTATGAAGGATTATCCGCATATCGAAATAAAAGGCGTTATGAGCGTGCTTCCCAACCTCGAAGACAAGACGGAACTTGCCCGTCTTTACGACAATTTGCAACGGATATTCGAGGACGCAAAGAGCATAAAGCAAGACGGCGTAAACGTCGAATATTTGTCGGCGGGAATGTCGAACGACTACAAAATCGCACTCGAACACGGCTCGAATATGATACGACTCGGAAGAGTGCTGTTCGGCGAAAGAGTTGCGCTTGCACCGCAAGTGCCGAATAATTAAAAATTACGCTTTGCGTTGGGTTATGGATAAATAGAATCGAATTTTCCTTAACCGCAGCAATGCCGCAATATAACTCTCGCAAAGCGAGAATATCACCGTGGCGCAGACACGATATAACTGCACGAAGTGCAATATAACTTAAATATGCCGTAGGCATAATACAGGTAAACATATGGACGAAAGGTATTTCAGAAACGAACAAACGCAACGCGCGGATATGCAAAGAGGCGGAAGAATCTTCTCTCGCCAAAGTCAGCCCGCGCCCGTCGGTCAAGTGCCGAGTTACACGCAACCGTCCGTCGTCGGTCAAAGCGGCGGCGTGGTTATTTACTCGCCGAGAACCTACAAGGACGTGCAACTGCTCATCGACCACCTCAAAATGAGAGAACAGGTGATAGTCGATTTTTCCACGCTCAATCAACAGTCTGTGTACAGGATTCTCGATTTTATGAGCGGCGCGATTTACGCGCTTGACGGCAGTATTCAACAAATCACCAAAAACATCTTCCTCTTTGCGCCGCAAGGGGTGACTATCACGATTCCGCCGCAAATCAGAGGCTGAGAGGGGTTTATGAACGGTAACGAAGAAAAAATCGATTACAAAGCAAAAACGAAGGCGTTTCTTGCAGACTGGACGCAAGTAGCAAAAAAGAAATGGTGGCTGTATATCGTCGAACTTGCGGTGATTGCGGTCATTTTGATTGCGGATTTGCTGTCCAAAAAGTACGTTTGGAATTTTCTTGACCAAAACGGCGTGCAAGAGAACGTCATAGGCTTGTTCAACCTCGTTAAAGTCAAAAACGAGGGCGCGGGATTCGGAATCTTTCAAGGCAAGACGATAGGCCTTACGGTCATAACGTTTATCGTGGTGATTGCGATTTGCGTTTACCTCTTTTTCGCGCTCAAAGAAACCGAGTGGCTCAGAATATCCCTCGTGTTTATCACCGCAGGCGGCATAGGCAACATTGTCGACCGCATTGCTTTCGGTTACGTTCGCGACTTCATTCAATTCTCGTTTTGGGACAGTTTCCCCGTGTTCAACGTTGCGGACTCGTTCGTCACGGTCGGGGCGCTTATGCTCGTCGTGGTGCTTATCGTAATGCTCGTGCAGGAAGGGAAGAAGAACCAAAAAGAGTTCGAGGAAGAACAAAAGAATAAGGTTGCAAACGAGCAAGAGCAAATCGACCCCCTCGACGCGCCTATAAACCTCAATCCGATGATGAAGTCCCAAAACGATTATTCTTTCGTCGTGAGCGAGAAAAAGGACGAAAAAGACGAGCAAAACGGCGTTGAAAACGACACGAAAACCGCCGAAGAAAACGTGCAAAATAGCGCGGAAAATTTGAATAATAATCCGCAAAACGATACGCAAAATCAAGGCGAGAACACAGCCGAGAATACGGACGGCGAGAAGAACGCGGACAAGGAATAATCTCGGATATGGTGCGCACGGTTGACAAAGACAACGTAAGATTGGACGTTTTCGTTTCGTCCGAGTGGGGCGTATCTCGCTCTAACGCAAAAACCGTCATCGAAAAGGACGGCGCGCTTGTCAACGGCGTAAAAAGACAAAAAAGCGGTTTCGAACTCAAAAAGGGCGACGAGGTGGACTTCGAAGTGCCCAAGCCCGAAGTGCTTGAAGTCAAGGCGGAAAACATACCGCTCGACATCGTGTACGAGGACGAGTATATGGCGGTGGTGAACAAGCCGCAGGGTATGGTGGTGCATCAGGCGAGTTCGTACAAGAAAAACGATACGCTTGTGAACGCGCTTTTGTACAACCTCGACAGTTTGAGCGGCATAAACGGCGTGATTCGCCCGGGAATCGTGCATAGGCTTGACAAGGACACGTCGGGATTGCTGGTCGTGGCAAAAAACGACGAGGCGCACAAGAGCCTTGCTTCGCAGATTGAGAAAAAAACCGCTCGCAGAATATACTACGGACTTTGCGACGGCAATTTCAAAGAGGACGAAGGCACGGTTGACAAACCCATTGCGAGAAGCAAAAAAGACCGCAAAAAAATGGCTATCGACAGTAACGGCAGACGGGCGGTTACGCACTACAAGGTGCTGAAACGCTACGGACAGTATACGCTAGTGCGTTTCGAACTCGAAACGGGGCGCACGCACCAAATAAGAGTTCACGCCGCAAGTTTGCATCATCCCATCGTCGGCGACGAGGTGTACGGCGGCTCGACCGCACTCTATAATCACGGACAACTTTTGCACGCAAAAGAACTCGTTCTCAAACATCCGCACACCGACGAAATTATGCGGTTCGAGTGCGAATTGCCGCAGTATTTTCAAGCGGTACTTAGGAAACTGGATAATAAAATTAATAATTAACAATTAATAATTAGTAATTACGGGTGGGACACCCACACCCGAATTAATAATCCGTCGATAATAATCACAACATATGAAGAAAGAGAAACAACAGACTCAACAACACTTTCTAAAACGATTCGTTGCGTACTACAAACCGCACAAGGGTACGTTCGCCGCTGATATGATTTGCTCGTTCGTATTTTCGGTCAGCGGACTCGTTTATCCTATGATTTCGCAACGTATTCTGCGCCAAAGCATTCCAAACGGCATTATAAACGAAGTGCTTATTCTTTGCGCCGTGCTTCTCGGCATATACCTTTTGCGCGCGGGTATGAAATATTACATCAACTACTACGGTCACGTTATGGGCGTGAAAATGCAGGCGGCAATGAGGACGGATTTGTTCGAACACCTCGAAAAACTGCCGTATTCGTTTTACGACAACAACGAAACGGGGCAACTTATGACGAGAATGACGAACGACCTTTTCGACGTAAGCGAACTCGCTCACCACGGACCTGAAAACTTCTTTATCACCACGTTCGTTACGCTCGGCTCGTTTGCGTATCTTTGCACTATAAGTTGGAAACTCTCGCTTATCGTATTCGCGTTTTTGCCGCTTCTGTTCATAATCGCCATTGCGTGCAGAAAGAATATGACAAAGGCGTTCAGAAAGAGCAGAGAGGAAATAGGAAGTATCAACGCCACGCTCGAAAACAGTATTGCGGGCATAAGAGTCACAAAAGCGTACGCGAATGCCGAATACGAGCAGGAAAAGTTTGAAAAGAACAACGACGGATACGTCAAGGCTCGCTCGAAAGCGTACAAGGCTATGGGCACGTTTTCCGCGAGTATGAGCCTTGTCACCGAAATTTACAACGTCATAGTGCTGCTTGCGGGCGCGCTGTTCTGCATTTACGACAAAGAAAACTTCGATTACGTCGACCTCGTGTCGTTTATGATTTCAATAAACCTCTTTATCTCGCCCGTGCAAACGCTCATACAGTTCTTCGAGCAGTTGCAAGACGGTATAACGGGATTCAAACGCTTCATTGCGATTATGGACGTTCCCGTCGAAAAGGAAAGCGATACGGCGCACGACGTTGAGAATCTCAAAGGCGATATCGTCTTCAAGGACGTGAGTTTTTCGTACAGTTTCGACAAGGAAGTACTCGACGACATAAATCTAACCATACCCGACGGAAAAATGTATGCGTTCGTCGGCGCGAGCGGCGGCGGAAAAACCACGCTTTGCCACTTGATTCCGAAATTCTATCCGCTCGAAAACGGTATGATTTATATCGGCGGCGAGCCTATAAGCGAGATTAAAAACGATTCTATGCGCAAGAACGTGGGTATCGTTCAGCAAGACGTGTTCTTGTTTACGGGTACGTTCAAGCAAAACATCGCCTACGGCAAAGAGAACGCCACCGACGAGGAAATTATCGAGGCGGCAAAGAAAGCCGACATCGACGCTTATATAAGAAGTTTGCCCGACGGCTACGACACGCAAATAGGCGAAAGGGGCGTGAAACTTTCGGGCGGTCAGAAGCAAAGATTGAGTATCGCGCGCGTGTTCCTCAAAAATCCGTCTATTCTCATTCTCGACGAAGCGACGAGCGCACTCGACAACACCACGGAAGCGATAATCCAAAAGGCGCTCTTTGAACTTTGCAAGGGTAGAACGACAATCGTCGTCGCGCACAGACTCTCGACCGTTCGCAAAGCGGATTGTATCGTCGTGATAGACGGCGGCAAAATCGTCGAGCAAGGCACGCACGACCAACTCATCGAAAAAGGCGGCGTGTACAAGAAACTGTATCAATCGCAATTTGTCGACGATATAGACTTGGATGTAAATATCAATTAATAACTAATTTGCGCCGAGTGGCTCTGGAAAATTAATAATTAATAATGAATAATTAATAATTG
>URTQ01000101.1 GCA_900550855.1 uncultured Eubacteriales bacterium | reverse complement strand
AGATTGATATATGCAAATTTATATAGTATAATTTGCTTAAATATAATAAAGGTGAACTATGGCACTTTTTAACGAAAACAAATTTAAGGTCAGAAAACTCAATAAAATCGCCGACAAAATCGAGGCTCTCGCGCCCAAGTACTCGGCGATGGACGACGATACGCTCGTAAGTCAGACGGACGTGCTTAAAAAGCGGCTCGCAGACGGCGAAACGCTCGACCATATTCTTCCCGACGCATACGCGGTGGTGAGAGAAGCGGGCGAGAGAGTGCTGGGTATGCGCCACTTCCACGTCCAACTTATCGGCGGCATCGCGCTTCATCAGGGACGTATCGCGGAAATGGGTACGGGCGAAGGAAAGACGCTCGTGGCAACGCTTCCCGCATACCTCAACGCGCTTACGGGCAAGGGCGTTCACGTCGTCACGGTCAACGACTATCTCGCAACGCGCGACGCGGCGTGGATGGGCAAACTCTACAAGTTTTTGGGACTTACCGTCGGCGTAGTCGTGCCGCAAATGAGCGTCGAAGAAAAGAGAAAGGCGTATCAAAGCGATATAACCTACTGCACCAACAACGAACTCGGCTTCGACTTCTTGCGCGACAATATGGTCGTGAGAAAGACGGACAAGGTGCAACGCGAACTCAATTACGCCATAATCGACGAGGTTGACTCGATTCTCATCGACGAGGCGAGAACGCCGCTCATCATTTCGGGCAGAGGCGGAAAATCCAGCGAACTTTACAAGAGCGCGGACAATTTTGCGCGTCAGTGCAGAGAGGGCGACGATTTCACCATCGAGGAAAAAGAAAAGACGATAATGCTCACCGATCAAGGTATCGAGAAAGCGGAAAGATTCTTCCACGTCGCAAACCTCACCGATCTTGAAAATACCGACCTTTATCACCACATTCAAGCCGCGCTCAAAGCGCACTTCATTATGAAGCGCGACACCGACTACATCGTCAGCGACGGCGAAGTGCTGATAGTGGACGAATTTACGGGTCGTATTATGATAGGTCGTCGCTACAACGAAGGCTTGCACCAAGCGATAGAAGCAAAGGAACACGTCCAAATCAGAAGCGAGAACAAAACGCTTGCGACGATAACCTTCCAAAACTTCTTCCGTATGTACAAGAAACTCGCGGGTATGACGGGTACGGCAAAGACCGAAGAAGACGAATTCGAGGGTATATACGCGCTCGACGTCGTCACTATTCCGCCCAACAAACCCTCGAAGAGAGTTGACGAACACGACCAGATTTACACCAAGGTTAGCGGAAAAATCACCGCAATCGTGCAAGATATCATCGACCATCACGCGACGGGACAACCTCTTCTCGTCGGTACGATAAGCGTTGAAAAGAGCGAACAACTCAGCGATATTTTGAAGCGTAAGGGCATACCGCACAACGTTTTGAACGCAAAATTCCACAAGCAAGAATCCGAGATAATCGCGCAAGCAGGCAGACTCAATTCTGTCACTATCGCAACGAATATGGCAGGACGCGGAACGGATATTATGCTCGGCGGCAACGCTGACTTCCAAGCGAAACAACGTATGGAAAAGGACGGCTATCCTCTCGAAGTCATCGAAATGGCGTCCTCGCCGCACGCAAGCAACGACCCTGCGATTATCGCCGCAAAAGAGGTGTACAAGCACCACTACGACGCGTTCAAGGCAATCTGCGACGAGGAAAAAGAGAAAGTTGTCGCACTCGGCGGTTTGCGCATTATCGGCACGGAACGCCACGAAAGCAGACGTATCGACAATCAGTTGAGAGGTCGTAGCGGACGTCAGGGCGACCCCGGTAGCACCGTTTTCTACATCTCGATGGAAGACGACATCGCGCGCATTTTTGGCGGCGACAGAATGAAATCCATTGCCGAAACTATGCACTTGCCCGACGATATGCCCATTTCTAACGGCATAATCACAAAGCAAATAGAAAGAGCGCAAAAGGTCGTCGAGGGCAGAAACTACTCGATAAGAAAACAGGTTTTGAGTTACGACGACGTTATGAACGCGCAACGCGAAATCATCTACAAAGAGAGAGGAAAAGTGCTTGACGGTATGGACGTACACGAGCAAATCCTCGATATGATAGACGACCTTGCAGAAGAAATCATCGGCTACTACGCCGACTACAAGACCGATTATCAGACGTGGGATTATGCGGCGTTCAATCAATCTCTCGAACAAAAAATGCTTCCGCAAGGCACGAATCTTATGACCCCCGAACTCTGCTCGTGCTTCAACGTGTACAAACTCAAAGACGCGGTTTTGAAAGTCGCGCTCAAAGACTACAACGACAAAGTCGAAGCGACCAAAGCGGACGGATTCGACTTCGGCGAACTCGAAAGAGTGGTGCTTTTGAAGACGGTCGACTCGAAGTGGATGGAACACATCGACGCAATGGACGCGTTAAGACGAGGCATAGGACTTCGCGGCTACGGTCAGCGCGACCCCGTCATCGCATACCGCCAAGAAGGCTGGGATATGTTTGAAGATATGGTGTCGAGAATACATTCCGAAACCGCTTCCATACTTCTCAAAATCCACGTCGAAAAGAGAGAAGACGGCTCTACGTCGTCCGTAAGACAGAACATCGCGGCGGCGCAAAAGAGCGTGCGCTCGGACAAAAAAGTGGGCAGAAACGACCCGTGTCCGTGCGGTAGCGGTCTTAAATATAAGAACTGCTGCGGAAAAAATAAATAACGAAAACGGTGTTTTATAGAGCAAATTTCGCCATATAAACATCGCATCGTGAAAAAATACGGTGACGCTATAATAGGAAAACCAATATGTTAGATTACAACGAACCGAGAAACCAACTAAAAGAAATGCGCACGGAAATGGTGCGCGCTTACGAAAGTATAAATCCCGCTAAAATCCGCGACAGAATCAAAGAACTCGAAGCGATTCAAAACGCCGACGGATTTTGGGATGACCCCGACAACGCAAAGAAAGTGTCCAAAGAAATGAGTCAGTTGCAAAGCAAAATCGAGAAGTTCGAAAAGATGATTGCGCGCATAGACGACGCTCTCGACACAATCGACATCGTGGAACTCGAAGGCGACGAATCGGAAGACGAGAAGATTCTCACGACCGTTCACGACCTTTCCGAAGCGGTGGAAAGTCTGTCGCTTGCAACGCTTCTTAGCGGCAAGTACGACTCGCTCAACGCAATCCTTACCTTGCACGCGGGCGCAGGCGGTACGGAAGCGCAAGACTGGTGCAGTATGCTTTACAGAATGTACACGCGCTATTGCGAGCGCACGGGCTGGACTTGCACCGAACTCGACTATCTCGCAGGCGACGAAGCGGGCATAAAATCCGTTACGTTCAGGGTCGAGGGCGACAACGCGTACGGCTATCTCAAAGCGGAAAAAGGCGTTCACAGACTCGTGCGTATCTCGCCGTTCGACGCAAACGCAAGACGTCATACGTCCTTTGCTTCCCTCGAAGTTATGCCCGAAATCATCGATACGTCCGAAATCGAAATTCGTCCCGAAGACTTGAAGGTGGACACCTATCGCTCGTCGGGCGCAGGCGGACAACACGTCAACAAAACCGAATCCGCAATCCGCATTACGCACATCCCCACGGGCATTATCGTGGCGTGCCAGAACGAGAGAAGCCAGATTCAAAACCGCGAAGTCGCAATGCAAATGCTTCGTTCAAAACTCATCGAAAAACGTGAGCGCGAGCGTGAAGAAGAAGCGGCGCAAATCAGCGGTCAACTCAAAAAAATCGAGTGGGGAAGCCAAATCCGCAGTTACGTTTTCTGTCCGTACACGATGGTCAAAGACCACCGCACGAACTACGAAACGGGCAACGTACAAGCGGTTATGGACGGCGATCTCGACGGGTTTATCAACGAGTATCTCAAACTTTCGTCAATACAAAAATAAGATACGAATTAGCAATTTTCGACGGTACGCATTTGCGTGCCGTTGCTGTTTTGCAAGGTGAAAAGTTTTGCGCAAACCTTGCAAAAGCGGTATTCTAACCGCATAAAATCAATTTTTACGGAACAATGAACGATTTGCAGAATAAGCAAGGTTTAACGGTGCTTGCCATCGAGTCGAGTTGCGACGAAACCGCTTGCGCGATTGTGCGTGACGGCAGAGAAGTCGTGTCAAACGTGGTTGCCACGCAAATAGAAATACACCGTCGATTCGGCGGCGTCGTTCCCGAAATCGCGAGCAGAAATCACACGCTTGCAATCGAAAACGTCGTCAAAGAAGCACTCGAACAAGCGCATATGACAAAGGACGACATCGACGCAGTCGCCGTAACCTACGGCGCAGGGCTTTTGGGTGCGCTTTTGGTGGGCGTAAACTTTGCCAAAGGACTTGCGTATGCGTGGCAAAAGCCGCTTTTTGCCGTATCTCACGTCAAAGGGCACATCGCCGCAAATTATATCGACAGCAATCTCGAACCGCCGTACCTTTGCTTGCTTGCAAGCGGCGGACACACCGCAATCGTAAAAGTGCTCGATTACGAGCATATCGAACTCATTGCGCAGAGCCGCGACGACGCTTGCGGCGAGGCGTTCGACAAGGTTGCAAGGGTGCTCGGATTGCCATATCCCGGCGGTCCTGAAATCCAAAAATTAGCGCGCGAAGGAAAGCCGATTTACAATATGCCAGAACCCAAATCGAGTGGGTTAGATGACCTGTATTTCAGTTATAGTGGACTCAAAACCTTCGTCATAAATCTCGTTCACAACCTCGAACAAAAAGGCGAAGAAATACCCCGTGCGGACATCGCCGCAAGTTTTCAAAAATGCGCCGTTTCGCAACTCGTCGATACCCTTGAAAAAGTCATTCGCGCAACCGGTATCAAAGACGTAGCCGTCGCCGGCGGCGTCAGCGCAAACGAGGAACTTCGCCGTCGTTTCGACGAACTCGCCTCGAAAGGTTGCAACGTTCATTATCCCAAACTCAAATATTGCACCGACAACGCCGCAATGATAGGCGCAGCCGCTTGTTTCCTCATAAAGAGCGGTGCGGATGAGGCT
Source organism: uncultured Eubacteriales bacterium (assembly GCA_900550855.1). Lineage (GTDB taxonomy): Bacteria > Bacillota > Clostridia > Christensenellales > CAG-917 > CAG-475. Next base: position 239 of record URTQ01000101.1, on the reverse strand, counting down.
GATTTAACCCTTGACGCCCGTGCCACCGTCCCCCTCAGGTGATGATTGAGCGAATAACGTCGTCAACGCCCTTTTGCTCACCCGTCACGTACGATTCGGTACGTTGGGCGGATTCGCAAAAGGGCGTTTCCTTGTTCTTCATCTCAATCATCGCCTGAGGGCAGGGCAAGAAAACGGTCGAATAACTGTGTCAAAGGCATCCGCCTGTCAACTCATTTACGCTATGTAAATTAGGGTTG
>URTQ01000100.1 GCA_900550855.1 uncultured Eubacteriales bacterium | reverse complement strand
CAACTTTTTTTGTAAAAAACATTAAAATTTTATGAAATTTTCGTTCGTCGGGCTTCAAAATCAACGTTTTTTTAAAAAATTTTGCAAAAATTCCCATATTTTAGCATTTTGGGTATTGAATTATTCATTTGTTCGATATATAATGTTTTTACCTTAAAAAATAACCTTATAAAAAGGAGATTGTTATGAGAAAAGCATTTATTTGTCCCACAAAGTACGTTCAAGGCGAAAACGAATTGTTGAACCTTGGTTATTTTGTAAAAACCTTCGGTAAGAAAGCGCTTCTTATCGCTGACCCGTTTGCTCTCAACCTCGTCAAAGAAAAACTCGAAGCGACCCAAAAGAAATACGGCGTCGAATTCGTTTCCTGCGACCTTTTCAAAGGCGAGTGCTCTCGCACGGTCGTGAAAGCGTTGCAAGAATTTGCAAAAGCAAACAAGTGCAACTGCACCATCGGTCTTGGCGGCGGCAAAGCAATCGACACTTCTAAGTGCGTTGCGGCAGGCAATCCTCTCATCATCTGCCCCACCATCGCGGCAACGGACGCACCTACTTCCCACTCTGCCGTTCTTTACACCGACAATCACGAATTTGACGATTACGCATACTTCCGTCAAAGCCCGTCCGTCGTTCTTATCGACCTCAACGTCATCGCAAACGCACCGACTCGCTTCCTCGTGAGGGGTAGGGGCGCCGCTCTTTCCCCCTCCTCCGAGGCAAGAGCAAACGTCAACAGCGTATCCAACGTCAACGCGGGTCTTCCCTGTGGCGCAGACAGAAAGAAAGGCACTCTTCTCGGCTACGGCACATACACCGCCGCGGCACTTGCCGAACTTTGCTATCGCAACCTCATCAGCGACGGCGCAAAAGCAAAGGCTGCTTGCGACTGCAACGTCGTAACCCCCGCTTTTGAAAAAATCGTCGAAACCAACATTCTTCTTTCCGGTCTCGGATTCGAATCCGGCGGTCTTGCCGCTGCGCACGCAATCCACGACGGTTTGACTGCGATTCACGACATTCACTCTTGCTGTATGCACGGCGAAGTCGTCGCATTCGGCACAATCTGCCAACTCGTGCTTGAAAACAGCCCCGAAGAAGAACTCTACGAAGTTCTCAACTTCTGCGACGAAGTCGGTCTTCCCGTTTGCTTACACGACCTTATGACGAATCCGCGCACGGGCGAAGTCATCAGAGAAGAACTCACCGAAGAAGAATACAAGATCGTCGCCGCAAAGACTTGCATCCCCGACGAATCCATCCACAACATGCCCTTCCCCGTAACGGAAGATATGGTTATTGCGGCAATCAAAGCGGCGGACAAAATCGGTCACGATTTCAGATACGGCTGCGACTGCGAATGCTGCCACTAATTGAAAAGCGCACACCCTTGCAAACGCAAGGGTGTGTCTTATAAAAAACCGTGCTTAAAGCGCAGAATATGCGGATAGAATATCGATATTTTCACCTAACGCGTAATACGCGTGCGTGAATATCAGTCGTTATATATTTACTGTATAACACAAAAATCAATATATCCTTTTGAGTATTCTTCCCTTTCGGCGCGGCAAATAAGGAGATTATTATGAAGAAAATTATGAATACGGCTCAAAGTTTCGTGTACGATATGTGTCACGGACTTGCCGCAGCACATCCCGAACTCGAATTTGTCGAAAAATATAAAGTCGTCAAAAAGAAAGACATCAACGACGCAAAAGTCAGCCTCATTTCGGGCGGCGGCAGCGGTCACGAACCCGCTCACGCAGGTTTCGTCGGCAAAGGTATGCTCGACGCGGCTGTTTGCGGCGACGTCTTTGCTTCCCCCTCGCAAGTTCAGGTTTACAACGCAATCAAACAGTGCGCAACGGATAAAGGCGTGCTTCTCATCGTCAAAAACTATTCGGGCGATTGTATGAACTTCAACAACGCTATGAGCGACGCTCAAGACGACGGAATCAAAGTGGACGCAGTGTACGTCAACGACGACATCGCTGTCAAAGACTCTCTCTACACCGTCGGTCGCAGAGGCGTTGCAGGCACGGTTTTGGTGCATAAATGCGCGGGCGCGGCGGCAGAACAAGGCAAGAGCCTCGAAGAAGTCAAAGCGGTTGCAAACAAAGTTATCGACAACGTTCGTTCTTTCGGTTTCGCATTCACCAGTTGCACCGTTCCGGCGGCAGGTCACCCCACGTTTGAAATCGGCGACGACGAAATGGAATTCGGCGTAGGTATTCACGGCGAACCCGGTCGTTTCCGCGAGAAAATCGACTACTCGACGGGCACGTTCTGCGACGATTTGTCAAGACGTATCCTCACCGACCTCGAAGAAGACCTCAAACTTCAAAAGGGCGAAGAAATCGTGCTTCTCATCAACGGTTTCGGCGGCACGCCGCTTCAAGAACTCTATATCCTCAACAATTCCGTAACGAAGGCGTTGAACGCAGACGGAATCAAGATTCACCGCACCATCGTCGGCAACTTTATGACGTCCATCGATATGGCAGGCGCGTCTATTTCCGTGTTGAGAGTGGACAGCGAACTCAAAGCACTCGTAGACTACCCCGTTTGCACGCCCGCACTCACTTGGGGCGCGGCAATGAGCGAACAAGCGGAAGCGGCTCTCGAAGCAGTGCAAGCAATCGGCAGAGCGCTCGGTTACGTTCCGCAAGAACACGTCGAAGCAAAAGCGACCAAGAAAGCCGCAAAAGCGGAAGTCGAAGAAGTTGCGGTTTACGAAGTCGAAGGCAAACCCGTCGTCGGCGAAACCATCAATACGGCGGCATTCGTTCAAATCGTAGACAAAATGGCTGACGTCGTCATCGAAAACGAAGTTCCCTTCTGCGAAGCGGACAAAATGGGCGACGGCGACTTCGGTATGTCAATCGCAAAAGGTTTCAGACAACTCAAAGCGGACTGGGCAACCAGAAAGAAAGGCGACATCGGTCAGTTCCTCGTAAGTTGCAGTGAAATCATCAAAGAATACTGCGGCGGCGCGTCCGGTCCTATCTGGGGTTCTGCATTCAAATACGCAGGCAAAGCAATGCTCGGCAAGAAAGAAGTCAACCTTACGGATATCGCACTTCTCTTCACCGAAGCAAATCGCGGCGTGTACGAAACGGGCAAAAAGTCCTTCGGCAAGGGCGCGGAAATCGGCGACAAGACGCTCGTTGACGCTCTCAAACCTTGCGCGATGGCTCTCACCAAAGCGGCGGAAGAAGGCAAGAAATTGCAAGAAGGTCTCGACCTCGGCGCAAAAGCGGCACACGAAGGCGCAGAAGCAACCAAGACTCACGTTGCAACTCTCGGCAGAGCGGGCACGGTGGGCGAGCGTTCAATCGGTTATCCCGACGCAGGCGCGCACGGTCTTGACGTAATCTTCAACGAACTTGCGGCATACATCGCAAAAATGTAAAAATTAAACGCATAAACGCAAAAATAAAAGCACTCGACGAGTGCTTTTATTTTTGCTTTAATTATATCGTTTTTCGATGAATTTCGCTACGCCGGATTCCCACGGTCACTTCGCTTCCTCGCAATAACATACCGACGTATCGAGAACTTAAGCTTCACGGTGAAATTGCTTGTTCGTCTTTCTTATTCTCTCGATAAGTTCGGGGCTGTCGTAGTTCTTAGGGGCGCGCCACACCCAGTTGCCTTGCGCAACGGACGGCGTGTTCATTCTTCCCTTTTCGTTGGGAAGCAACAGCCAGTCCTGCAACGGAACGATTGCGAGATTTGCGATTGAACCGAACGCAAGATTTATCATTGCGTACGTTCTGTTCGCGCCGCCGCAAAGGCGCAGACATTCCTTTTTGAATCGTGCAAGTTGGTCGCCTTTGAGATTTTTGCACCACGAATAAGTGCAATCGGCGTCGTGCGAGCCCGTGTACACCACGCAGTTGCCGTCCTTGTACGTTCTCGGCAAATACTCGTTGTCGTCGTTAGAGAACGCAAACTGCAAAACTTTCATACCGGGATAGCCGCAGTACGCAAGCAATTCGCGCACGTCGTCGGTGATGTGTCCCAAGTCTTCCGCAATGATTTTCGCACCCGGCATACGACGATTCACTTCGTCGAAAAGTTTTTCGCGAGGACCGACTTTCCACTTGCCGTCTTCTGCGGTCTTTTCGCCGTTTTTGATGACGAAATAGCCTGCAAAACCTCTGAAATGGTCGATTCGCAAGATGTCGTACATCTTGAAACTCTGCTTTATGCGCTCAATCCACCACTCGTAGCCGTCCTCTTGCATTTTGTCGTAGTCGTAGATAGGATTGCCCCAAAGTTGACCGTCCTCGGCGTATGCGTCGGGCGGACAGCCTGCAACGACGGTGGGATTCAAATCCTCGTCCAAAAGGAACATCGACGGATTGCACCATACGTCCGCCGAATCGTACGCAACGTAAATGGGCATATCCCCCACGATCGTTATATCTTTTGAATGGGCGTATTCGCGAACGGCGTTCCATTCCGTGAAAAACTCGAACTGCACGAACTTCCAAAAATCGATATTTTGTGCAAATTCGCTCTTGTGCTTTTGCGCGTTGTCGTAAATGCGGAACTCGTCGTTCCATTCGTTCCACGCCTTGTAGCCGAACGCTTCTTTGAGCGACATAAAATAGGCGTAATCGTCAAGCCACGCCGCGTTTTCTTCGCAAAACCGCTCGAAAACGGGGGTATGCTCGAAACGAGCGTACGCCTTTTTGAGAAGTGCCGTTTTGTTTTCAAAAAGCCAGCCGTAATCGGTTTTTTCGCAGATGTGGCGAGCAGATTTCAATTCGCACTCGTCAAGCAAGCCTTTTTCAAACATCGTTTGAGGATTTATATAGTAATGGTTGCCCGCAAACGAGGCAGGCGATTGATAGGGACTATCGCCGTATGCGGTGGGATTGAGCGGCAGAATCTGCCAACACTTCGTTTTCGTCGCGCTCAAAAAGTCGATAAAACGCTTGCAAGGCGCGCCGAAAGTGCCTATGCCCCACTCGCTCGGAAGCGAACTCACCGCCATAAGCATTCCGCTTTTACGTTTGAAACCGAAACTGTCAGTCATTGTGCAAAACGTTGCGCTCGCAGTGTATTTTTTCGTGTCGCGCGCGCAAAAACAATATAATTAATATACCACACTCGGCGTTTCGATTCAATAGCAAGAATCCTCAAATCAAATAATTTTTCATAAGGCAGGACAGAATTTGCAAAAACTGCAATACGTTTGCGATTTCCGCACGCGATTTTCCTCTGCAAAACGAATCCGCAAGTACGCTCGCAAGCACGTTTTGCGACAAAGGGTCGCTCGGAATGCAAGAAAACATCGCCGCCGCGCCGTCCGATTGAATGTTGCCGCCACTTGTTCTCTCGCTCATAATGACAATATATGAGTTTAAAAAAAATGTTGCCTTTTAGCAAAATTTAGGTGTAAAACTT
>URTQ01000099.1 GCA_900550855.1 uncultured Eubacteriales bacterium | reverse complement strand
GCAACGCCCACCCGCAATTATTAATTATTAATTATTAATTATCGATTGTTTTAATCAAAAAAGCGAGGCATCGTAGCCTCGCTTTTTTGATTAAAACGGCATATCGCCGTCGTCTTCGAAAGTGTCCCCTTCGTCGACGTATTCGTCGTCTTCGTCGGGTATATCGTCGTCGCTCGGCGGTGGGGCTTGTTCGCCCTCGTTTGAGTCAAACGGCATATCGAACGGCATATCCGAATCTGCCGCCGCGATTTCGTGCAAGTCCTCTGCAACGTCGGATATTGCTTTCATATCAACGCCGCCTTCTTCGTCGTCGTCACGCTTCTTCGGCTCGTCGTAGACGTATTCCGTCGTGTTTGCGTTTTCGTCCACGCGTTCTTTGAACGAGGTTGTGGGCGCGTCCCAGTCGAGCGTGATTTCGCCGATTTCACCGTTTCTGTTTTTCTTGACGTCGAGTATGACTTCGTTCTTTGGCAATGCGGGATTGTATCTGCTCGGATTGTTGAGGAACATAACGATGTCCGCGTCTTGTTCGATTGAACCCGATTCACGCAAGTCTGAAAGAAGCGGCGTATGGTCGGGACGTTGCTCGATGCCACGCGACATTTGCGAAAGCAAAATGATAGGACAATCGAGTTCCTTTGCGTATATCTTCATCTTTCTCGACATATCGCTGACTTCGACTTGACGGCTTTCTGCCGACCTGCCGTTCTTTTGAGCGGTCATAAGTTGCAAGTAGTCGATAATGACGAGGTCAAGACCTTTTTCGCGTTTGAGTCTGCGGCATTTGGAAAGCACGTCGGACGGACCGTTCATAGAATAATCGTCGATGTAGATGTCCGAAGCAAGCAATGCGCGGTAGCCGTTGTACAGTTTCTTATAGTCGGTTTGAGTGAGTCCGCCGCGAGTGTTCATCTTGTTGCTCTCGACTTTCGAGATGTATGCGAGCATACGTTTTGCAAGCAAGTCGGCAGGCATTTCGAGTGAGAAAATAGCCACTTTTTTGCCGTGATTGAGCGCGACGTTTGCGGCGATGTTGAGCGCGAACGCGGTTTTACCAACGGACGGACGAGCCGCAATAAGCACCATTTCACCCGGTTTCAAGCCGTGCGTTTTTTGGTCGAAACTCGGAAAATCGATGTATATCGTGTTCTTGGGTACGTTGCCCGTTTGTGCGTCCTGAATGGTTTTGAGCGCGAGCGCCGCCGCGTCGTCGACCTTGACGAGCGCTTTTTCGCTGGACTGCTCGGCAATGGCGTACACGAGTTTTTCGGCGTTTTCGAGAGCGTCTTTGCCGTCTTGACATTCGTAGCCGAACTTTGCGATGTCGTTGCCCGCTTCGATAACCTTTCTCGTGAGGCTGTCGCGCTTTATTATGCTTGCGTAATATTCGCCGTTTGCGGCGGATACGACGCCCTCTGCAAGTTCGCTCAAATACGCAATCGAGCCTACCTCGTCGAGTTGACCTTTAAGTTCGAGCGCGTCGCAAACGGACACCGTGTCGATGGGCTTGCTTTCCATTTGCAGTTGCTTCATCGCCTCGAAAATCAGTCGATTCTGCGAAAGATAGAAATCTTCCGCTTTGAGCATAGGTATGATGATATCGGCGGCTTTGCCGTCGATGAGAATCGAACCGAGAACGGACGCTTCCGCGTCAACGTTGTTGGGCATACCCCTCGTCACTCTTTTGTTTTCGTCTTTTGCCATTTTACACCTTTGAGAGCAAACGTAACGCCGATTGCCACGAGCGCAACGGCAACTGCGCAACCGAGCAAAGTTCCGTACCAACTCGCCGCGTTTTGCGTGCGCATTTCAAGCGTAAAAACGTCGCTTTCGAGGCTTTGGTCGAGTGCGTATTTGTGAACGTACTTCCGCCCCTCGCGCGTAATTTCACCGTTGCTTTTTATAGATTTATAGATTGTATCATATCTCAAAACCACTTTCAAGCGGTTGTATTCAACATCGTTATGCACAAGGTCTTCTTGTGGTACGCTCTCTTTGACCGCACTAAATATCGAATCGGGCGCAAGCGTAACCGTGGTTTCGCTCACGTTGTAGAACGCGCCGTCCTTGCGTTTTTCGCTGTGCCAAACCGCGCCGCAACCTTCGAGTTTTCTGTCCGTTTTAGAAAAAGTGACGTACACTGTCGCAACTCTTTCGCTCGGTTGCTCGCCGCCGCTTTCCTCGCCCGATTCGCCCGTGTTCACGTTCGATTCACCGCCGTTTTCGCTCAAATCGTCGCTAATGACGGCTTCGCCGCTCGGACTTTGAGTTTCGTCGCCCTCGAACTCGATGTCGTAAATATACAAATCGCGCACGACGTCCTCGCCTGATTGCTCGTTGCAAGCAAAAAGGGAAAACGCGCTTATGAGCGTAAGCGCGACGACGAGGATTGTCAAAGTGATTTTTTTGATACTTATCATAGTTGCTATGCAGGTGCAAGCGTTTGCCTGCACCTGCGTTTTTTTTTGCCGTTATTTCAAGTTTCCGCCGATGTTTTCAATCAAAGATTGAAGGATTTTTCGAGTTCGGCGAGAGTGTCCGCAAATTCTTTCATCGCAAGTTCGTACGGCGCGTCGCTTTCGAGGTCGACGTCGGCAAGACGAATGATGTCGAGCGGCGGCATACTTCCGCCTGCGGAAAGGAATTTCTTGTATTTTGCAAAGTACTCTTCCCCGCCTTTGAGGATATTGTTTGCAATCGACACTGCGGTGGTGATACCCGTCGCGTATTTGTAGACGTAATAACTCGTGTAGAAGTGCGGGATTCTCGCCCACTCGTAGCGAATGAGGTCGTTATGCTCGACGGACTCGCCGTAATACTTCTTGTTGAGTTCGTAATACGCGTCCGAAAGCGCGGTTGCCGTGATAGGCTCGCCTCTTTCAACCATACCGTGCGCGATAACCTCGAACTCGCTGAACATCGTTTGTCTGAACAACGTCGTGCGGAACATATCGAGATAGTAGGAAAGCAAATACTTTCTGAACTCGCCCGTAGCCGTTTTGAGAAGGTGCTTCAAGAGCAACACTTCGTTGACGGTGGAAGCGATTTCCGCAACGAAAATGACGTAGTCCGCTTTTTGTTCGCAGAGCGCGTGATTGCTGAAATACGAGTGCATTGCGTGACCCATTTCGTGCGCGATTGTGAACACGTCGTGAATGGTCTTTTGATAGTTCAAAAGCACGAACGGGTGAACGCCATATACGCCCCACGAATACGCGCCGCTTCTCTTGCCTCTGTTTTCGAACACGTCGACCCAGCCGCTCTTGAACGCGCTTGCGAGGATGTCGGAATATTCCTTGCCCGTGACTTTGAGAGCGTCTTTGACGAGTTCGACTGCGTCCTCGTATTCGAGCGCAAGTTCCTGCTCGCTGACGATAGACGTATAAAGGTCGTACATATTGAGGGTTTCAATGCCCAAAACTTTCTTTCTGAGCGCGATGTAATCGTGCAAGGGTTTCGTGCCTTTACCCACCGCTTCGAGAAGTTTGTTGTAGCAAGTGGACGGAACGTTCTCGTTGTACATCGAGTAGTCGAGCGCGCTCTTGAATCCTCTCACCTTTGCGTAGAACCAGTCCTTTTTGACGTTGCCTGCATAGTTTGCGGCGATTGTGTTGATGTGGTCCTTGTACGCCGTGAACATACTCTCGAAAGCGTCCTTTCTCACTCTTTGGTCGGTGCTTTGCAAAAGCATACCGTACACGCCGTGGCTCATTGCCACTTCGTTGCCGTTTTCGTCCTTGACGGGTGCGAATTTAACGTCGGCGTTGTCGAACATAGAGAAAACTTCCCTTGCGTTGTCCGAAAAAAGACCGACTTCGCCGAGCAATTTTTCCTCTTTCTTTGAAAGAATGATGTCTTTGCTTCTGATTATTTCCTTGAAGAAAACTTCGTAGTCGGCAAAGCGTTTGCTGTGTTGCAATTCTTCCAGTCTTTCTTTCGGAAGTTCGCCGAGTTCGGGCGTTATGAAAGACACCGCCGTCGAATACTTGACGTAGAGCATATCCGCTCTGTTTGCCATCGCTTGATGGGTTGCGTCTCTCGAATCTTGGTCGAGGCGCATTTTGGCGTATCCGTAAAGATAGGATATGTCGTGCATCATTCTCGACATAAGTTCGAGGCAGTCGAAAAGCATATCTTCGTCTTGAAGTTTGTCGTGATATTTCGAAAAGTGACCGATGCGTTCTTCGCACTTGAAAAACAGTTCTTCCCACGCGTCGTTGTCGGCGATAATATCTTCGAGTTTCCATTTATACTCGGCAGGTATTTGTTCTCTTGATTCGTATAACATATGGGCTTCCTTCCTTTTTATATTTTTCGTTTATTATTGCACAAAAGCAAGTTTATTTGTCCGTTTTTATTCGATAAACAGCGTGTTGTCCAAAAATTCGGGCGAGCAAGTGAGGCGCACTCCGAGCTTTCTGAACGGGTTTTCGTCAGCTTTGAAAAGCATATGCGTCGAGTGTGCGTCGCACCCTTCCAAAAGCGGCAGTTGTTCCATAGCAGTTGCCGCGTTGGCGTCCGACGCCGCGCAAATGGAAAGCGCGATGAGCGCTTCTTCGAGCGTAAGCGTCTTGTTATGCTCTTTGAGAATTTTGGTTTTGAGGTCGATGATAGGACCTATGACGTAAGGCGATATGAGTTTTTGATTGTCCTTTATGCCTGCAAGCATTTTGACTGCGTTGAACACGCAAGCGGCGGACGCGCTCATTCGTTTCGTATTCTTACCAGTGACGATTCTGCCGTCCGCAAGTTCGAGCGCAACCGCGCCGCAACCGTCGTTGTCGTCGCTCTTTTTCTTTGCCACTTCCACAATCTTTCTGTCGGCAACGTTGATTCCGAGTCGCGACATCAAAAATTCGAGTCTGCTGACCGTATCTTGCGTTCCCGTACCTGTTTTGAGGTCGCAAAGAGCCTTGAAGTATCTGCGCAAAACCTCTTGCTTGGAAGCCTCTCTGCACGCTTCGTCGTCCACGATGCAGTAGCCTGCCATATTCACGCCCATATCCGTCGGCGATTTGTAGATACATTCCTCGGCCGTTATCTTTTCGAGTATGCTCTTGACGACGGGGAAAACCTCGATGTCGCGGTTGTAGTTGACCGTGATTTCGCCGTATGCGTCGAGGTGGAAGTTATCAACCTTGTTTACGTCTTTCAAATCGGCGGTTGCCGCTTCGTACGCGACGTTTACGGGGTGATTGAGCGGAATATTCCATATGGGGAAAGTTTCGAACTTCGCATATCCTGCCTTTACGCCCCTCTTGTTCTCGTGATAGAGTTGGCTTAGGCAAGTTGCAAGTTTGCCGCTTCCCGGTCCTGGGGCTGTAAGCACGACGAGCGGTCTTGACGTGGTGATGTACGGATTTGCGCCGTATCCCTCGTCTGAAACAATCGTGTCGATTTCGTGCGGATAGCCTTTGGTGGGACGGTGGATATAAACCTTTATGCCTCTGTTTTCGAGTTTTTGCTTATATGCGAGCGCGCCCTGTTGGTCGGTGAACATCGTGATG
>URTQ01000098.1 GCA_900550855.1 uncultured Eubacteriales bacterium | reverse complement strand
ACGGCGGTAGGGGAAACACGTGAGGAAGGGGGGAAGCTTTATTTTAATATGTTATATGTATAAAAAAAGGCAGGCGTTGCGCCTGCCTTTTCAAAATTTAATCTATCGAAATAAATTATCAATAAACTTTTCTTGCTCTAATCACGTCGTCGCCTTTGATTGTCAAATCGGTTTCGGTGTCTATAATCGTGTAGCGAAGTCCGTTTCTCGTTGCGCTGATTCCGCCGAATCTGTTTTCGCCCGTATCGGTGGAAATGACCGTGTAGCGATGAGTCGCGCTCTTCGGTGCTTTGACGTTGGGCAAATTGACAGAGTTTACGACGTTTCCGTTTTCGAGATAATCTTTAAGTTCGGTTGCCGCCATAACCGCGCAGTTGTCTTCGGCTTCTTCGGTGGACGCGCCGAGGTGCGGTATTGCGACGATGCCTTGCACGCCTATGCAATTTTCGTCGGGGAAATCCACGACGTATTTGCGAAGTTTTTTGCTTTCGAGAGCGGCTTTAATTGCGTTTACGTCGCAAAGTTCACCGCGAGCGGCGTTGATTATAATCACGCCGTCTTTCATCGTCGCAAGACTTTCGGCGTTCACAAGACCTTTCGTTTGCGGCGTCATAGGCATATGAAGTGTCACGAAGTCTGCGTCCGCCCAAGCGGATTGCATAGTGTCGAAAATCGTCACGAAGGGGATTTCCGCTTTTGCCGCTTCGGATATGAAGGGGTCGTACCCCACGATATTCATTCCGAGCGCGTGCGCGGATATCGCGACTTTTCTGCCTATCGCGCCAAGACCCAAAACACAAAGTGTTTTGCCTGCGATTTCGCTGCCTGCGAACTGACCTTTGCCTTTTTCCACTTGCTTTGCAACGTCGTCGCCTTTAAGCGTGCTTGCCCACTCGATTGCCTCGGACACGTTGCGCGCGCCGATTATAAGAGCGGCAATGACGAGTTCCTTGACGGCGTTTGCGTTTGCGCCGGGGGTGTTGAACACGCAGATACCTTTTTTGGCATAGTCCGCGTGCGGAATATTGTTTACGCCCGCGCCCGCTCTTGCGACTGCCAAAAGCGAGGACGGAACGGCGTATTCTTCCATTTTGAAAGAGCGCACGAGTATGCCGACGGGATTTTCGCTCGAATCGGTGAGATTGTAACCGTCAAGCACGGGGTTTGCGAGTTTGGATATCGAATTGAGTTTGAGTATGTCCATAGTTTGCCTCGCCTGCGCTTATTTGTTTTCGAGTTCGAATTTCTTCATAAATTCGATGAGTGCTTTCACGCCTTCGACGGGCATTGCGTTGTAGATTGACGCTCTCATACCGCCCACTAGTTTGTGACCTTTGAGGCTGACGAGTCCCGCTTGTTCCGCTTCTTTGACGAATTTGGCGTTGAGTTCGTCGCTGGGCGATACGAAAGGAACGTTCATAAGCGAACGGCTTTCTTTTTCGACGAAGTTGTTGTAGAAGTCGCTCTCGTCGATGAAGTCGTAAAGCATTTTGGCTTTTTCGCGGTTGATTTGTTCCATAACCTTGACGCCGCCGAGTTTTTTGAGGTGACGAAGGTTGAGCATCATCATATAAATCGACCAGCAAGGCGGTGTGTTGTACAAACTGTTTGCGTCGATTTGCGTGCGATATTTGAGCATGGTGGGGCAGATGGGAAGTTCGCCGCCGAGCATATCCTCTTTTACGATGACGAGAGTTACGCCCGCAGGCGCGAGATTCTTTTGCGCGCCCGCATAAATGAGAGAATACTTTTTAGGGTCGATGACCTCGCTCATAATGCACGAGGACAAGTCGGCAACGAGGGGTACGTCGCCGGTGTCGGGCAACGTGTTGTATTTCAAGCCGAAAATGGTGTTGTTTTCGGTGATATGGACGTAACTTGCGTCTTGTCTGAAATCTTCGCGAGCGGTCTTCGGAATATAGGTGAATTTTTTGTCTTCACTGGAAGCGACGAGGCGAATATCGCCGTATTTTTGCGCTTCTTTGTATGCTTTTTTGGCAAAATTGCCCGTTACGATATAGTCCGCTTTCCCTGTTTTCAAAAGGTTGAGGGGAATAGCCTCGAATTGCGTGGACGCGCCGCCTTGAACCATAATGACGTGATAGTCGTCGGGAAGATTCATAAGTTCGCGCACGAGGTCGAGGGCTTCGGTGTTGATGGCGTCGTACCATTTCGAGCGGTGGCTCATTTCCATAACGCTCATACCCGAACCGTTGTAATCGGCGATATTCTTGCCCGCTTCCTCGATGACTTCGAGCGGAAGCATACTCGGACCTGCCGAGAAATTGTAAACTCTCATAAAATTCTCCTTTTTATACGTCATAATCGCATTCGTATATGCGACTTTGTATACTATAATCGTAAAGGCAAAAGCGAGGTTTGTAAAGATTTTTTTTCGCGCAAACGTATGGTTTTCGGCACTTTTTGGCGAAACTCTTGCGTAAGCGCGCGTTTTGGTGTAATATAGTAAATTAGAAAAATATGCGTGTAAAAATAAAATTTGTTATTATTTATTAATAACTTTGAGTGACGTCGAGAGAGCGTCGCTCTGAAAGGAAAATTACCGCATAGAAAAATATAAATAAATCGGAGAGATATAATGGCAAAAAACACAAAAACAGTTAAGGTGACCTTCCTCGGCGGCGTAGGCGAGGTTGGCAAAAATATGACCGCAATAGAGTGCGGCGACGATATGATTATCGTCGATTGCGGCGTTTCTTTCGCAACCAGCGAGGAAGCCCCCGGTATCGACGCAATCATACCCGACATAACCTACGTCAAAGAGAACATATCAAAACTTCGCGGCATCGTGCTTACGCACGGTCACGAGGACCACATCGGCGCGATTCCGTATTATGCGGACGAACTCAAAGACGTTCCCGTCTACGGCACTGCGCTCACAATCGGACTTTTGAAAAGAAAACTCGACAAAAACGGCAAAAAATGCAATCTCGTCGTGGTGTCGGCAGGCGATACGATTACGCTTGGCGGATTCAAAGTCGAGTTCATAAAAGTTTGTCACTCTATGGCAGGCGCGTGCGCTCTTGCAATCACCACGCAAGTCGGAACGGTGTTCGTCACGGGCGACTTCAAAATCGACAATACCCCCATCGACGGCAAGAAAACCGACATCGGTCGCATTGCAGAAATCGGCGCAAAGGGCGTGCTTCTTATGCTCGGCGAGTCAACGAACGTTGAAAGAAAGGGCAGTTCCACGTCCGAAAAAGTCGTGGGGCAAACCCTTGAAAATATCTTTGCTTCGAACCTCGACAAGAGAATCGTCATTGCGTGCTTCGCATCTTCCAACTACCGCGTGCAACAAGTGCTTACGCTCGCTCACAAGTACCACAGAAAAGTCGTGCTTGCAGGCAGAAGTATGAAAGGTATGGTGGACGTTGCGTCCGCTTGCGGCGAGTTGCAAGTGCCAAAGGGCGTAATTGCGGACAGCGTCGGAAAACTGCTTCCGAGCGAAACGGTTATTCTTGCAACCGGTTCGCAAGGCGAACCTTTGTCCGCTCTCAACAAACTCTCGAAGGGCGAGTTCAACAAGATTAACATCGGACCGCAAGACCTCGTCGTTTTGTCTTCGTCGCCTATCCCCGGCAACGAAAAATCCGTGTACGACGTCATAAACGACCTTTTCAGAAAGGGCGCAAACGTCATATACGACGCAATGAACGACATTCACGTTTCGGGTCACGCATACGAGGAAGAACTCAAACTTATGCTCACTCTCGTGCAACCCGAGTACTTTATGCCAGTACACGGCGAATATCGACATCAGTTCAAGCACGCCGAAATCGCAAAAACGCTCGGCGTACCGTCAAAGAATATCGTCATTCCCAACATCGGCGAGTGCTACGGCGTAAATCACAAGGGAATTAAACAACACTCGAACGTCACGGCAGGCAACGCCTACGTCGACGGCGTGGTTCTGGAAGACGGCAAATCCGTCGTAAATGACAGAAAATCGCTTGCAGAATACGGCATGCTCGTGGTGCTTTGCGCCGTAGATACCGACCAAGGCAAAGTCGTTGGCGACGTGGACATCGTGGCAAGAGGATTCAATCTCACCGATGACGTCGTGAGTTCCATAAAGAACGCGACCGTAGACACGATAAACGGCGCGGACTTCGACAAAGCGGACGTGAACGAGATTGCGAGAATGGTCAAAAAAGCGGTGAGAAAGTTGTTCTACAAGGACAGACAGTTCCCCATAATCATTCCCGTAATCGTCGAGGACTGACAAACAAAGCGCAAAGCGCAACGGAAAACGAAAGTAAAAAAACGGCAATCGGATTTTCAAAAAACGTGCGAAAACGGCGACGTTTTTTAGGAAAAAGAAGGTGCAAAAATGTATAGAAAACGCATTATTTTGATACTCACTTCACGCGACGAAAGCGACGGTATATCGCAAAAAATCGCGGAAGCAATACGCAAAATCGGCACGCATAACGTCGTCGTCATAAGCGACGACAAGTACGGTTCGGCAACCAAACTTTCCGCTCTCGACAAACTTATGGACAGCGGAAGCGAGTATCAGTATCTGCTCGAAAAAAAGGATAAGGGCGTTATCCGCGATATGTTCAAACTCAAAAGTTTGTCAAAGCGCGTCAACCGCATAAACAACCTTATAAAGCGTTTTCACCCCGAGTACATTTTGTGCGTTACGCCGTACGCTCACCATTGCGCCGTCGAGGCAAAACGCAGAGCGCGTTTCAGCACTCAAATCATTTATATGCTTCAATCCTTCACGCTTCCAAAACGCGTACACGATGACGCAACCAACGTGTTTATCGTCGAAAACGCGGACGTAAAAGCCGATTTGGTGCGACAAGGCATAAAATCCAAAGACGTTATGGTGATGGGATTTCCTTATGAGGCAGTGCCGAAAACGAGGGAAGAAATCATACTCAAAAAGCAAGAAGCAGGGCTTCCCAAAGTCAAAACCGTGTACGTCAACGTGCAGGAAAAGAAGCAACTCGAAAACGTGTTCTCGCTTCTTCTCGACCAAGGCGAAATCGCAAATCTCGCCGTCTACGTCAAAGACGAGCGTATGCTTCAAACCCTGTCGTCTATGGCGGTGAAAGCACCCGAAACCAAAGTTTTGTTTTTGCAAAACGGCGAGCAAGCGGACGATTGTCTGCCCGTATGCGACGTTGCAATCACGCAGTACGACCCCGCAACGCTTTACAAGTGCTTCAAACTCGGCGTGCCGAGCATAGTTGCAAAGAGCGGCGAACACGAGCAAGCGGACATATCCTATCTTGCCTCGCACGAACTTTGCCTCGTTGCCAAAAACGACCTCGACATAGTGGGACTTTTGTACAGACTCTTGCAATCGGACGTCGGCGAGAAAATCGCTTCGAACGGCAAAAAATGGGTGGAAATGAGTTCGCTCGAAAATATTGCTAATTTCCTGACTGCGTATATAGCAGTGTAACTTATAAACGGAATGTGCGACTTCGAAGACTGAACGCGAGCCGCAACGGCGGCGAGAAAGCGAACGCCGAGCTTGACGGATAGTACAAGCGACTGCGCCGTTTGGGTGCGAAGCTGGCGCACAAAGCGCAGTGGCA
>URTQ01000097.1 GCA_900550855.1 uncultured Eubacteriales bacterium | reverse complement strand
GGGGCGGTGGACTCGGCGTACACGTTCCCGATGTTCGACGAGCGCAAAGTGGTCGTTTTGAGTTTGGAAAACGCACCGACCGAAAGCGACAAGGCTACGTTTGAAAAGTACGTTTCCGACCCGTGCGAAACGAGCGTACTCGTGATAGATTGCGACGACGACGCTCAAAAGGCTTTCAAGAGCAAAAAAGCGCAAGTCGTCAACTGTTCTCGCCTCGACGATAGCGAACTTATCGAGGAAATAAACGCTATCGCGGCAAGACCGCCGCAAAAGAAGATTGAGCGCGACGCCGCTTTGGAACTCATATCGAGAACGCAGGGCAGTATGGCTCGCATCGCAATCGAAATCGAGAAACTCAAATCGTACAGCGAGGGCGCAATCACCAAAGTCGACGTGTGCGAAATGGTGAGCGCGGACATCGATTTTCAAATCTACGAACTCGCAAACGCCGTCAGCGAAAAGAACGCCGCAAAGGCGCTGGAAGTGCTTGACGTGTTTTTCAAAAACGGCATACGCGGCGTCACGATAATCAACAGACTTTACGACAAGTATCGCAATATGTTGCACGCCGAACTCAACAAGGGTATGTCCAACGACGACCTTGCCAAACTGCTCGGAATGAAGAGCGGCGCGGTTTACTTTTTGAGAAAGACGTCGGCAAACTATTCGCAAATGCGCTTAAAGCGTTGCGTGGACTATCTGCACTCTCTGCAATTCGACGTGCTTACGGGCAAGAGAGGGGATTTGAGCGCGATTCACGAGGCGATATTGCAACTGCTTGTGATTTAAGGAGAAGAAAATGCAAAACAAAATCGACAAAAAATATTACGTTTGGATATGGCTCGGACTCATATTTGCGACGTTCGTGCGCAATATTTTCCCCATTTATCTCGACATCGAATCTATGATTTCCGAAGCGTCGAGGCGCAGCACTTTGAGCGGCGTATTCTCGATTATTTTCAGTTACGGACTCGTGCCGGCGGTGGTGACCTTCCTTCTTGCGCTCATACTTTACTACATCGTGGCGCGCCGTCACGCAAACTACGTTTCCCGCAACGATTTTTGCTACTGGACGATGATTTTCACCGCCGTACCGAGATTGATCGTGGGCGTAATCGAGAGTTTCGCGATTTTGAATGCAAACGTGTATATCGTCACGTCAACCGTGCTCGACGCGCTGCTTTTGCCTGCGTCGTATCTTGTGATGTATCTTTGGATTTTTGTAAAGAAATACAAACTCAATCCCGTCGAAAAACGCAACTCGTTTGCGATTTTGGCAACGATTTATATGGTGTTTTACGGTATAGGCGTGCTTGGCGAGAATCTTGCCATAGTTTCAATCGGCGCGGATAAAGAACTTGCAAGCGAAATCGCCGACACTTTGGCGCAACTCGGTTACATCGTAGGCGAAATTACCACCCCGATACAAACGGTGTCGAGCGCGATTGCGATATGCGTGTTCCTTGCGTATCTCGTGGCGGTTATCGTGCTTTCCGTTATGTTCAGAAAGCAAGCGGACGAGTTCAGAGATACGGACACGAGAGAGCAGTATTTCGACAAGCACCCGAGCGGTTACGGCTACGACCGTCGCGACGACGTTTCGGACACTTTTGACGAGTTTGAAAGACGTCACGTCCACAAAAAAGACGATTCCGACGACGATTCGGATCACACTTCGGGCGGCGGAAACGTTTTCGACGAGTTCGACATCTGATAGCACGATATAAATTTACCAAAGAAAACAGACTTAAACTTCCGCAAAAACTGCGGATTGCGAGGGATATATGTCATACAACTTTGCTCAATACGCAAAAGGGGTCAACTTGTACTTCATAATCGATATGGTCATTTTGGTGACCGTGTTCGCGATTATGTTGAGTTTCTTCATCTACAAGCGCAATATGAAAGTGTTTTTCCTCTTGCTGCTCGGCGCGGTGCTTGACATTCTCGTCAACGTACTGTCCGAACTGCTCGGCGGAAACATTTTGGCAATCGCCAAATACGTTATGCACTTCGTTGTGGTGTTCGACATAGTCGCCGCCTGCGTGGTGTATCAGAACGACTTGAAAAACCTGTTCCAAAAGGTTTCGACGTCCAAAGGTTTCGAAACGCACAACAGCGACGACGAACTTCGCGACGCAACCGCCGAAATACTGACCGCTTGTCAAGATATGGCAAAGCAAGACGTCGGCGCGATTATCATCATCGACAGCGCAGGGGACATTCACGACAACATACTCGACACGGGTACGCGCCTCAACGCAACGTTAAGCGCGCCGCTTTTCGAGAGTATTTTCAACACCAAAGCACCCCTTCACGACGGCGCGGTTATCGTAAGAGGCAACAAGATTATTGCGGCAGGTTGCTTTTTGACCCTCACTCAACGCAACGTCAACAAAGAGATGGGCACAAGACACCGCGCGGCTATCGGCATAACCGAAGACACCGACGTGCTTTCAATCGTCGTCAGCGAGGAAACGGGCATTATATCCGTCGTCAAACACGGCGAGATTAAGCGTTATATGACTATGGACAAACTCAAAGACGAAATCGAAGACGCATACGGCATTTCGCCGACGGCTATCGCTTTGAGAGAGGCTCACGCATCGAGAAAACTCGGCGGCAAGATCCGCAGAAACGGTAGGTTCAAATGAAAACTATAAGAAGTTGCGACATACTCGTACCAAATAATTGCGACCATCAAAAATGGTCGGTCGTCGCTTGCGATCAGTTTACGTCCGAGCGCGGCTACTGGAAGAAACTCGAAGATTTCGTGGGCGGCGCGGACAGCACGCTCAAACTCATTTTCCCCGAAGCGTATCTCGAAGACAGCGACAAGGACGAGAGAATAGACAATATCAACCGCACTATGAAAGAGTATCTCGACGGCGGCGTTTTCAAGACTTTGAAAGACAGTTTCATCGTGTGCAAACGCACGACGGCAAGCGGAATTTCGAGGCTCGGAATCGTGCTGGCGGTGGATTTGGAAGACTATTGTTTCACTCATCCCTCAAACGCTTACATACGCTCAACGGAAGGCGTGGTTCTCGACAGAATACCGCCTCGCCTCAAAATTAGGCAGGACGCACCCGTCGAACTTCCGCACATTATGCTTCTCATCGACGACAGAAAACACTCGGTTATCGAGCCTATCTGGGCGGCGAGGGAAGGACTCGAAAAGGTGTACGATTTCGATTTGAATATGGGCGGCGGACACCTCGAAGGGTACAGAATAGACTCGCAAATCGTTATCGACGCGTTTGAAAAATACGTCGATTCCGTGCAAGACCTCTACGGCACGGGCAAGAACGACTTTATATTCGCAGTGGGCGACGGCAACCACTCTCTTGCGACGGCGCAAGCGCACTGGAATCGCATAAAAGAGGGGTTAACCGACGCAGAAAAGGCAGTTCATCCTGCAAGATTCGCACTTTGCGAGGTTGAGAACCTTCACGACGACGGCATAGTTTTCGAGCCGATTCACCGCTTTGTTTTCGGCGTAGGCGAGGACTTTATCCGCTATATGCAAGCAAACCTTTCGGGCGAGAAAGAGGTTAAAGCGTTCGACAAAAACGGCGAGTACGTTTTGAAGGTTGACCGCATAGGCGCAAAGGCAATCAAGGATATCCAAAGCGCAATCGACGAGTATCTGAAAGCGCACGGCGGCACGGTCGACTACATTCACGGCATCGAACACCTCAAAGACGTCGCTTCCCGCAACGACGGCGTCGCAATCGCTATGCCCAAAATCGAAAAGGAAGAATTGTTCGATTACGTCCTCAAAAACGGCACTCTTTGCCGCAAGGCGTTCTCTATGGGCGAAGCGGAAGAAAAAAGATATTATTTCGAAGCCAAAAAGATAAAATAATTGCCCTTTGCCGATGTCTAACGAAAGATTCGGCGCATAACATAATATAGGGACTCGATATGAAAGTTTGCAAATTCGGCGGCACTTCTATGGCGAACGGCGAAACCATTTCCCGCGTGATAGACGTCATAAAAAGCGATCCGCAAAGAAAATATATCGTCGTTTCCGCACCCGGGAAACGCAACAAAGCCGACGTCAAAGTGACGGACGCACTTTACGCGTGCTTCAACGAAAAGACGGAAAAGGGCAACTGCACGCAATCTTTCGAGGTTATAAGAAAACGCTTCAAGGACATCGTGTCCGCTCT
The DNA here is from genome assembly GCA_900550855.1 of uncultured Eubacteriales bacterium. Classification (GTDB taxonomy): domain Bacteria; phylum Bacillota; class Clostridia; order Christensenellales; family CAG-917; genus CAG-475. The sequence goes on along the minus strand of URTQ01000097.1, from coordinate 1,419 downwards.
CGATCTCGACTTCGACATAGACCCCGTTCTCGACGAAGTCAAGGCAGGCATAGACAACAGCGTATCCAGCGACTACGCCGCTTCGAGAGGGGAATATCTCAACGCGCTGATTTTGGCAAAGAAGTTGGGATTCGAGTTTATCGACACCCAGAATATCGTAAAATTCAACGGCGAAAAACTGCAAATGCACTATTCGCTCGACCTCATAAAACAAAAACTCGACGGGGTGGAATATGCCGTTATCCCCGGTTTTTACGGCTCGAATCAGGACGGCAGAATCACCACTTTTTCACGCGGCGGCTCGGATATTACGGGGGCGCTTATCGCACGCGCCGTCGGCGCGGACGTCTACGAAAACTGGACGGACGTCGACGGCTTTTTGACCGCCGATCCGCGTATCGTGGACAATCCCGAAATAATCGATTATCTCAGTTATCGCGAACTTCGCGAACTTGCGTATATGGGCGCGGAAGTCTTGCACCCCGAATCCATTTTCCCCGTCAGAAGCGTGGGCATCCCAATCAATATCAAAAACACGTTCAACCCGACCCACAAAGGCACTATGATCGTTGCGGAAAAGAATCTGCCCAAAGAAAAGAAGGTCATCACGGGAATCGCCGGCAAAAAGGGATTTACAATTATCAATATCGAAAAAGATATGATGAATTCCGAAATCGGCTTCGGCAGGAAGGTTTTGTCCGTTCTCGAATTTGAGGGAATCTCGTTTGAGCACGTTCCGTCGGGCATAGACACGCTTTCCGTCGTAATCCGCGACGAGTACATCGCAGGCAAAATGCAAAAAGTGCTTGCCGCGCTTCAAGAATCCATCAACGCCGACAACATCGAGATACACAGCGGACTTTCGCTCATCGCCACCGTCGGACACAATATGACCTCGCGACAAGGCACAGCCGCAATGCTTTTCACCGCGCTTGCCGACGCCAACGTCAACATCCGTATGATAGACCAAGGCTCTTCGGAACTTAACATTATCGTGGGGGTGGATACTTTTGACTATGAGCGTGCCGTCAACGCCATCTATAAAACCTCGCTAAATCGCGCCTAAACCTCACTAAATCGCGCCTAACTTTGTCAGAGGCAACCGCCTGTCAACTCATTTACGATTAGTAAATTAGGGTTGCCGTTCTGGGGTCTCTTTCGCGTTATGCATCGATTTAGTGAGGTTTGGGACATTAAATTTTTCCGCGTTCTTCATCTCAATATCGAGGTTTTATCTTGTAAAGAGGGTTAAATGGTGCTTATAAACGAAATGCGCCTATTCGCAGACGAGATAAAAACCGCCGTCCGCGAACTTGTAGAGCGGACATTTTTTAACGTACACTTATTCGAAGCGTACTTATAAACGGTATGTGCTAATTTATAGACGGAACACGAGCCGCAGGGCGGCGAGCCTATGAG
>URTQ01000096.1 GCA_900550855.1 uncultured Eubacteriales bacterium | reverse complement strand
TTTTACCCCAGAGTTGATGGAAGAACTCAAATATAAATGCGACATCGTCGAAGTCATTTCGCAGTACGTCCCCTTGCAGAAAAAAGGCGGACGTTATTTCGGTTGCTGTCCTTTCCACAATGAAAAAACGGCTTCTTTTTGCGTGAATAACGGCTGGTATCACTGTTTCGGTTGCGGCGCGAGCGGCGACGTCGTAAAGTTCGTTATGGAAATGGAATCGGTGTCCTTCTACGACGCCGTGAAAATCCTTGCCGACAAGGTGGGAATGCAACTTCCCGAAGTCAAACTCGACCCCAAATACGCCGAAAAGAAAGAGCATAGCGACGTGTTGAAGCAACTTATGCGCGACGTCGCAAGGTATTATCGCAACAATCTTCTCGACGAAAACAAGGGCAAGGACGCAAGAGAGTATTTGCACGCAAGAGGACTCGACGACGAGGTTTGCAAACGCTACGGACTCGGACTTTCGCTCGACGGCGAGAGTATGGTGGGGTATATGCGCCGCAAGGGTTATTCGCTCAAAGACCTCGAAGAATGCGGACTTATCGCCAACACTCAACGCCCCTACGACGCTTTTGCAAACAGAGTTATCGTGCCGATTATGGACGGTATGAGCAACGTCATAGCGTTCGGCGGACGTATCTATCACGGCGAGCAAGATATTGCTAAATACAAAAACTCGACAAACACCACGCTGTTTGACAAAGGGCGCACGATATACGGAATCAACTTCATAAAGCGCGATAAAAAACTCAACGGCGTCGCGTACAAGGAACTCATTTTGGTCGAGGGTTATATGGACGTTATATCGCTCGGCGCGGCTGGCATAAAGAACGCGGTTGCGTGTATGGGAACTGCGCTCACCGAAGGTCAGGCGAGAGAGTTGTCGCGTATGACGGAAAATCTGTACGTTTGCTACGACGGCGATGGCGCGGGCAAAAAAGCGACTATACGCAACGTGGATATTCTCACCAAGTTCGTGCAAAACGTCAAAGTCATATCGCTCGACGAGGGCAAAGACCCCGACGAAACCGTGCGCGACGGCGGCGCGGAAGCCTTCCTCAAAAAGCAGAAAGAGGCGTTGCCCGTCATCGAATACAAACTTAAACTTTGTGCCGACGCAAACGATTTAGGGTCGGTGAACGGCAGAGCGAAATACGTTCAATCCGCTCTTAAAGTGCTTAAAAGCATAGAAAACCGCGCAGAAAGAGAAGTGTATATGGACATCGTTTCCAAAAAGAGCGGCGTGTCCGTCGCAACTCTTTCGGACGAGGCGGGTATGATAAGACCGCCCAAAATCGAACAGCCCAAAGAAAACGACGAAGAAAAGGTTGCGAAGACCCTTCGCGCGTCGAGATTCGTGCTAAATCGTATTCTCAAAGGCGAAAAATTTGCGGACGCAAGCGTCATTAAAACCGAGTGGCTTGCATCAGGCGTACATAAAGAGGTGTTCGAGTGGGCAAAGACTATGCCCGAACATACCGACCTTGTGAACTCGATGTTCAGCAAATTCGGCTACGAAAACGAGGAAATTGGCAAGATTTTGAATATAAATATGAAATTTGCCGACACCATACGCGAGGCGGACTACTTCAACGACTGCGTGCTTATGCTTGCAAACGAGCATATCGCAAAACGCCTCGAACAGTTGAAGGAAGGCTACAACGACCTTTCAGACCCCGAAGCAAAGCGAGCGAGTATTTTGGAAATATCTCGCTTGCAGAAAATATTGAAATCCAAAGACATTAACGACAAACTTTGATTCACCGAGGAGGAATATAAGTGGACAGAGAACAACTTTTGAAACAAGAGATTGACAAAATCGTCGCATACGGAAAGAGCAAAGGCTCAATAAGCGAAGACGATATAATGGCAAGGCTCGAACACCTCAACGCAACCGCGGAAGATATGGAAATGGTGTTCAACGCTTTGCAAAACGAAAACGTAAAGGTTGAAGAAACAATCGAGGACGACGACATCGCTCTTGACAAAATCATCGATTCGAGCGTTGACGACTCGGTTAAAATCTACCTCAAAGACATCGGCAAAGTGCCTCTTTTGACCGCCGACCAAGAAATCGAACTCGCAAAGCGTATGGAAGAGGGCGACGAGGAAGCAAAGCATATTTTGAGCGAAGCGAACTTACGTCTTGTCGTGTCCATAGCAAAACGCTACGTCGGCAGAGGTATGCAATTCCTCGACCTCATTCAAGAGGGCAATCTCGGTTTGATGAAAGCGGTTGAAAAATTCGACTATACGAAAGGCTTCAAATTCTCGACGTACGCGACGTGGTGGATAAGACAGGCAATCACCCGCGCAATCGCCGACCAAGCAAGAACCATTCGTATTCCCGTTCATATGGTGGAAACCATAAACAAGCAAGTCAGAGCCACTCGTCAACTTCTTCAAAAACTCGGCAGAGAGCCGTCGGCGGAAGAAATCGCGGCGTATCTGGGTTGCTCGGTCGAGCGCGTGCGTGAAATCCAAAAAATCGCGCAAGACCCCGTATCTCTCGAAACGCCTATCGGCGAGGAAGAAGACAGCCATCTTGGCGACTTCATAGAGGACCACACCTCTCAATCGCCGAGCGAGGTCGCAGAGGGCAATATGCTCAAAGAACAACTCATTCAAGTGCTCAACACGCTCACTCCGCGTGAAGAAAAAGTGCTTCGTTTGAGATACGGTCTTGACGATTCGCACCCCAGAACCCTCGAAGAAGTCGGCAAAGAATTTAACGTCACTCGTGAGCGTATTCGTCAAATCGAGGCAAAGGCACTCCGCAAACTTCGCCATCCCAACCGCCTCAAAAAACTCAAAGATTTCGACTGATGCCCATACGACTCGACCAAAGATTGACCGCCATTGCCAACCTCGTTGACTACGGCAAAGTTGCGGACGTAGGCTGTGACCACGGCAAACTCGGCTACTATCTCGTAAGCACGGACAGAGCAAGCGAAGTTATCGCAACGGACATTTCCGCGCCGTCGCTTGCAAAAGCCGAAGAACTTGCAAAGGAAAACGGCGTGCAGGACGTTATGACAACGAGGCTAGGAAACGGACTCGAACCTGTTGCGGACAGGGAAGTCGACACCGTTATTATCGCAGGCTTGGGCGGCGACGTCATATCCGACATAATCTTGCGAGCAAGCGAGCAAGGCAAGCGTTTTTCGCACTATCTGCTTTCTGCCAACACTCATCCCGAAAAGGTGAGAGCGGCGATAGTGAAGTGCGGACACACCATAGTTTTCGACGAAATGCTCGAATGTGCGGGCAAAACCTACACAATCGTGAAAACGAACGAGGGCAAAAGCACTCTTTCAAGCGAGCAGATCGCGTACGGCGCGTTTTTCGACGCGAGCGACAACTTTGCGTTCTTTGCGAACAAGGAAATCGAGAGTATGAAAAACATACTCGAACGCAATCCAAAAGCCGTCGAATTGAAAGATAAAATCGCAAAACTCGAAAACGCTTTGCAAAAGCGCAAATAAAAGCCGAAACGACAAATAAAACCTAACGGACAAATATAGTCGAAACGGCTCGCCGCAAAGACGGAAACTCACCATAGCGGCAAATCCTCGAATTAAGGATAAAGATATGAAACACAGACAAATTGTAAATACGATAGAAGAATTTGCGCCCGTCGCGCTTGCGGAGGCGTGGGATAATCCCGGTCTTATGATAGGCAACCTAAACGACGAATGTAGCGGCGTTATAGTTGCTCTCGACCTCACCAAAGACGTCGTAAAGCAAGCGGTAGAGCAAAACTGCAATCTTATCGTCACGCACCATCCGTTCTTTTTCTCGGCGATAAAGAGCATTAATACCGCCGAGTCGAAAGGCGAGATTATAAGAGAAACGCTTAAAAACGGATTGACGGTGTACAGCGCGCATACAAATCTCGACGAGTGCGAAAACGGGCTTTGTATGACCCTCGCAACGCTTTTGGGCGGCGAGAATCTTTGCACCAACGGCGTAGGCGTTGTGTGCGATATAAAGGCGCAATCCCTCGAAGATTTCGCAAAGCACGTTGCGGTGACGCTAAAAGACGATTCCGTCAAATATACGGGCGATAAAAATAAAACCGTTGAAAAAGCAATGATAATTTGCGGCGGCGGCGCGAGCGATTCGGCATACGAAAACGCAAAAGCGAACGCGGACGTATTCGTTAGCGGCGACTTTAAGCACCATCTTTACGTCGCTTCCGAAAACGACGAGTTTCCCATCGTCGAGTTTTCGCACTACGCAAGCGAAATTATCGTGCAAAACCTTTTTGAACAAATCATTGCGCCGAGCGGCGTGAAAATTATAAAAGCAAAACAAAACTGTCCGTTCACGACAGTCGGAGGATACAATGAAATTTGATAAGATACTTCAATACCAAAAGATAGACCAAGAACTTATGACTCTTGAAAACGAGGTCGCAAAGAGCGACGAACGCCAAAAACTCGCCGTTGCGAAATCGCGTTTGGAAGGCGCAACCGAGATGATCGGCAAACTCAAAGCCGAAGCGAGCGACCTTCTTGCAGGCTACGCCGCAATGAAAGACAAAATCGACGCGCTCAAAGAGGAACTCGACGAGTTCGACGGCATTTTGGAAGACGTACAAGACGCAAACGAAGCGGACCACTATCTCAAAATGGTCGCTTCAATCGCCGACAAAATCAACGCTCTTGAAAAAGAGGCTAACGGCGCGGCGGCAAAGATCGATCAAGTCAACGACAGTTACAAAAAGACTTGGGATCAGGGCGTAAAAGCCACCGACGTGTACAAGAGCGCAAAGGCGGAATACGACAATCTCGTCAAAAAATTCCAACCCAGAGTCGTGGAAATCAAATCGCAACTCAACGCTCTCAAAGGCGAGATTCCCGAAAACGTTATGCACACATATCTTGCGCTCAGAGGCGCGAAAAGAATGCCCGCCTTCGTCAAATACGACAGCAAGAATTGCCTTTGCGGTCGCTGTATGATGGAAGTGGACAACGACACCAAATCCAAACTTCGCAACGTCGGAGACTACGCCGAATGCCCCAACTGCCGCAGAATACTTTACGTTGCGGACGAACAATAATTTTTAACTGCGAGAGGAAGAAAGATTATGAAAAATTGCTACAACAATCCCGACGTTTATTGCGTCAACGTTGAAAAGAAACACGGCGCAGGCTTCCCGATAGACCAAAACGGCAACGTCAAAACCCTTCTTTTGAACGGCGAATGGGATTTCAAATACTACGTTTCGGCGGCGATTCTCGACCCCAACCCGAAAACTTGGGACAAAATCGAAGTGCCGTCCAACTGGCAACTCAAAGGCTACGGAAAACCCATTTATTCGAATATCCGCTATCCGCACCCCATTGCAACGACGGGCAAGCCGCACATCAACGAAAACGAGAATAATTGCGGCGTTTACAGGCGCACGTTCGTGCTCGACAAGGTGAGCGGAAGCATTCACGTCAATTTTGCCGCAAACAGCGGCGCGGAAGTGTACGTCAACGGCTCGTTCGTCGGATACAGCGAGGATACGTTCGATTATCAGGAATACGACATCACGCCGTACGTCAAAGTCGGCGAAAACGAACTTAAAATCATCGTTTACCGCCACACGACGGG
>URTQ01000095.1 GCA_900550855.1 uncultured Eubacteriales bacterium | reverse complement strand
ACCCGAATATCTTTGTGTTGTTTTTTGTTTTACCTTAAAAATTAGTTTTTGGGTTTGTAACTGTCCTTCAAACTAACTATATTGTTAAACTCGTTATTCTCGTTGCGCTTGATAAAGTAGCCTTCGCGCAAGAACTGGAATCTCGTGTGTACGGGGGCTTCCGCAACGATTTTTTCCGCTTTGCCGTGCAAAACGGTGAGCGAGTTGCGATTGACTCTGTCCATATAGTCGCCGTCGCCGTCGTTGATGAGATAGTCGAACATATTGAGAGTGACGTCCACCGAGTCGTTGGCGTTGACCCAGTGAATCGTGCCCTTGACTTTCATATTCGCGCCTTCTTCACCGCTTTTCGTGCCTTCGAGGTACTCGACGTGAACAGCCGTTACGTTGCCGTTTTCGTCGAGGTCGCAACCGACGTATTTGACGATGTACGCGCCTTTAAGACGGACGATTCCGTCGGGCTTCAAGCGGAAGTACTTGGGCGGCGGATTGAGAGCGAAGTCGTCTTGTTCGATGTAGAGTTCTCTGCCGAACGTGGTTTCGTGTACGCCTGCGTTTTCCGCTTGCGGATTGTTTTCGATATACACTGGCTCGCTCTTGCCTTCGGGATAGTTGTCCACGATGAGTTTGAGCGGTTTGGTGACCACCATAGCGCGCTCGGCGCGGTTGTTCAAGTCCTCTCTCACGCAGTGTTCGAGAATGGAAATATCCACTTCGCTGTCCGCTTTGGACACGCCGATACGAGAGCAGAAATCGCGAATCGCTTCGGGCGTGTAGCCTCTCTCTCTTATGCCCGAAAGGGTGGAAAGACGAGGATCGTCCCAACCCCAAACCACTTTCTCGTCCACGAGGCGTTTGATGAAACGCTTGCTCATAACCGTGTGCGTAAGGTTTAGTCTTGCAAACTCGATTTGTCTCGGACGCGGGTCGAAGCCGCAGTTCGTCGTCACCCAGTCGTAAAGAGGACGGTGATTTTCAAATTCGAGCGAGCAAAGCGAGTGCGTAATACCCTCGATTGCGTCTTCTATGGGGTGCGCGAAGTCGTACATCGGATAGATAACCCATTTGTCGCCCGTATGGGGGTGCGTTGCGTGGCAAATGCGGTAAATGACAGGGTCGCGCATATTGATGTTGGGCGACGCCATATCGATTTTCGCACGCAAGACCTTTTCGCCGTCGGCAAACTCGCCCTTTCTCATTCTCTCGAACAAGTCGAGGTTTTCCTCGACCGAGCGGTTGCGATAGGGGCTTTCCGTACCCGGAACGCCGAAACTGCCGCGCGTTTGGCTTATTTGCTCTGCGCTCAAATCGCAAACGTACGCTTTGCCGTCCTTGATAAGTTTGACGGCGCACTCGTACATCTTCTCGAAATAGTCGCTTGCGTTGCGCAATTCGTCCCAGTCGAAGCCGAGCCATTTGATGTCGGCTTTGATGCTTTCCATATATTCGACGTCCTCTTTTGCGGGGTTGGTGTCGTCGAAGCGCAAATTGCACGCGCCGTGATATTTTTCTTTCATTCCGAAGTTTATGCACAACGCCTTTGCGTGACCGATGTGCAAATATCCGTTGGGTTCGGGCGGAAAACGAGTGATAATCTTGTTCACCTTGCCCGAAGCGAGATCTTCGTCAATGATTTCTTCGATAAAGTTTCTTGAATTGTCTTCCATAAGTTTAGCCTTTGCGCCTGAGCGCATATCGAATTTCGCTCACGCACGATACGCCCGCGCGAGCAGGTTATAGTTAATAATAAAACGAAATAAGTGATATGTCAATAATTGCGCCGTGCAAATATTCGTTAAAAAATGTCAGCGGAAAGATTCGCATTTAATTCTTATCGAAAAACCGCGCCGAAAAGCCGCACAAACGGCAAACTTTCATCACAAAAAAAGCATAAAAACGTTGCAAAAAACGCTGATTTTTCGCAATAAAAACCGCAAAAAAATCAAGGTATTCAACTGAAATTCAACCAAAAAACAGCCTTAAATTTGCAAAAATCAATACACAACGGACAGCAAATGCAAGCCCTTTGCGCTCAAAGTTTTTCCTGCAAGTTTTCTGTCGCCCGTTTCCAAAATACGCTTTACGTCGTCAACCGAAAGTTTGCCGATTCCGACGTACAAAAGCGTGCCTGCGATTATGCGCACCATATTGTAAAGGAAGCCGTTGCCCGTCACGGATATACACAATTCGGACTCGCAAAGCATACCGTCTTTTTCTTGTTCCGATTCGCCGAAACTTTGCAGCGGCGAAGTGGAAACTTCTATGGAATACACGGTTCTAACCGTGTTTTTTATCACGCTTCCGCTTGCCTCGAAGCATTTGAAATCGTGCGTGCCTTCAATGACGTTGCAAGCCTCTTTTATCTTTTCGAGATTGACGGGAACGATGACGTGTTCGTGCGTGGGTTCGAGCATAGGACGGCGATGTTTCGAGATATACATCTTGTAGCAATACGTCTTGCGCTTTGCGTTGAATCGCGCGTTGAAATCGTCGCTTGCGACCTCGCAAGAAAGCATACTCACGTCGTCGGGAAGGTGCGTGTTCACCGCAAACGGAATTTTGTCCACGGGTATGGACGTGTCCGCGTCGAAATGCACGACTTGCCCCTCTGCGTGAACGCCCGCGTCCGTTCTTCCGCTCGCCGTAGCGGCGGTTTTCACGCCGAAAGTTTTTTCGAGGGCCTTTTCCAAAACCTCTTGAACGCTCAATCCGTTGAGTTGTCTTTGCCAACCGACGTACCTTGCGCCGAAATACGAAATTATAGCGCGATACCTCATAGCACCAGCCCCCCGAAAATCATTTGGTCGATGTTGATTCCTATCGTCGGGAAATAGTATCTTTCAAGCAAAATCACAACGAAGAACGAGCACATAAACAACGCCGCGATAACGTCGCCTACGCCTATTTTCGCCTTCTTCATTTTGGTGCGTTTTTCGGTTGCGTTGTAGCACCTTGCGTCCATTGCGAAAGCAAGTTCGTCCGCACGTCTGAACGAGTTGACGAAAAGCGGAATAAGCACGGGCAAAAGAGCCTTTGCTCTTGCAAAAAGTCCGCCCGTGTCGAAACTTGCGCCGCGCGCTTTTTGCGCCGATATAATCTTGTTGGTTTCCTCAAAAAGCGTGGGAATAAAGCGAAGCGCAATGCTCATTATCATTGCGATATCTCTGACGGGAACTTTGACGAGTTTTAGCGGCGACATAAGGCTTTCCACGCCGTCTGCAAGTTCGACGGGCGTTGTCGTGAGAGAAAGCAAAGACGCGCCCGAAATCAACAAAACGAGCCTTAAAACCATCTTTATGGTTGTATGAACACCGTTTTTGGTGATTGTGAAGATTTGCCAATGCACCAAAACTTCGCCGTCTTTTATCAAAAACAAGTTGAGAATCGCGGTAAACAAAACTATGAAAAGCACGCCTTTCACGCTTTTGAGAACGGACGCCATAGGCAGTTTGGCAATCAAGATTATCGCAATCAAAACCGCCGCCGTCAGCATAAATCCGAAGTATGATTTGACGAAAAATATGCCGATGACGTACATAAGCGTAAGCACGAGTTTTACTCTCGCGTCGAGTCTGTGAACGACCGAATTTGTGGGATAATACTGCCCGAAGGAAACGTCTCTAAACATTGTCGCTTCCCCCTTTCGCCGCCTTGATTTCGGCAAGTTTTTCGGCAAGTTCGTCCATAGAAATTACGTCGCGCGGAAGGTCGATTCCGCAAGATATAAACACGTCCGAAAGTCTTGTCGCGCAAGGCACGTCGAGTCCTGCTTCGGCGATGAGTTCTCTGTTTGAAAACACCTCTTTGGGCGTGCCGTCCGCAACGATTTTTCCGTCTTTGAGCGCCACGATTCTGTCCGCTATTACGGCGATGTCGTCCATATTGTGCGACACCATAATTATCGTGGGCGATATTTCTTTTTGAAGTTTTTTGACGAGGGCGAGGATTTCCTCTCTGCCTTGCGGGTCGAGTCCCGCGACGGGTTCGTCGAGAACGAGGATTTTCGGTTCCATCGCGATGACGCCTGCTATTGCCACGCGTCGTTTTTCGCCGCCGCTCAAATCGAACGGACTGCGGTTTGCAAACGCGTCGTAATCGAGTCCTACGACCTCTATCGCGCGCCTTACCCTACGGTCTATTTCCTCTTTTTCGAGTTTCATATTTTTAGGACCGAACGCAACGTCCTTTTCCACCGTATCCGCAAAAAGTTGATATTCGGGGTATTGAAAAACCATACCCACTTCGAAACGCAGGTTTTTGAGCGTCTTTTTGTCCGTCGCGCTCTTGCCGTTGACGACGACGGAAGACTTCTTTTTGTCTTGAATCTTTATGAGTCCGTTAAGGTGCTGAATGAGCGTGGATTTTCCGCTTCCCGTCGCGCCGACTATGCCGACGAACTGCCCTTCTTCTATGGTCAGATTAATATCGGAAAGAGCCACTTTTTCAAACGGCGTTTTGGGGGAATAGACGTAGGTTAGATTTTTTATTTCAACTGCCGACATACGCCCTCCGCAAGTTCTTCTTCTGTAAGCAACGGCGAGTCGAAAACGAAACCTTTGCTTTCGAGGTTTTTGCACAACGCGTATACGGGGGGAAGCGTAAGTCCGCACGCTTCCAAAAGTCCCGAAGAAAACACTTCTTTGGGTGTGCCGTCTATTGCGATTCTGCCCTTCCGCAGAACGATGATTCTGTCCGCAAGCACGGCTTCGTCCATATTGTGCGTGATGTTTATGACGGTTATGCCCTGCTCGTTGAGTTTTTTGGCAATGGACATAATCTCTTTTCTGCCGTTTGGGTCGAGCATAGACGTGGATTCGTCCAAAATGAGAATATCGGGGCGCATAGCGAGAACGCCCGCGATTGCGATACGCTGTTTTTGTCCGCCGCTGAGTTTGGACGCGGAACGCTTGCGATATTCGTTCATACCCACCGCTTCGAGAGCCTCGTCGACGCGCTCTATGATTTCGTCGCGCGGAACGCCGATATTTTCAGGGCCGAACGCAACGTCGTCCTCGATTATCGTCGCGACCATCTGATTGTCGGGATTTTGGAAAACCATACCCGCTTTTTTGCGGATTTCAAACGTGTTTTTCTCGTCGGAAGTTGACAAGCCGTCAATCAAAACTTCGCCGCTCGAAGGTATAAAAAGACCGTTGAGAAGTTTTGCGAGCGTACTTTTGCCGCTGCCGTTCATACCGGCGAGCGCGACAAATTCGCCTTTCTCAACGGAAAAAGACAGGTTTTTGAGGGCTTTTAGACTGCTGCCCTCCCCTAATGAGTAACTATAACTTACTCCTTTGAGGACGATTTGCGACATACGGCAAGTATACCACAGCGGATTTTATAAAGCAAGTTATTGAAGATTGTGTGTGAAATTAAAGGTGTGAAGTACGCTACGAATAAGTTTTCGTTTCGGGTGCGGGTGTCCCGCCCTCAATTATTAATTATTTTTTTGGAAGCGGTTAATTTAGGGTATTAATATACGGTTTCGCAGCCGCCCAAACGTCGCTCGTAGACAGGCGGAGCCGTAGTCTATGTAACGACGAAGAATCGTTGTGAGCATCCACTTTCACCGTTGCAACTGCCGAGCCGCCTCAAAGTTGCAACCCCTTACGTCACAAACAAAT